>JBCBJE010000727.1:0-3324 GCA_038523735.1 Cyanobacteria bacterium J06626_18
CTGACAAAGAAGAGATTAAGCTACAGGTATTGGGTGTGTGTAATCGTTAAAGTCCTTCAGAATCTCCTGTTGTAGCTCTGAAGATCAGGAGATTTAAACATGAGGAGTACAGAGTCTGTGCAGACACTTTGCGCGGGCTGAATTTGCCTTCTCATATTTACTTCAGCCGTGTATTCTACCCTCTTGCTCGATACATCAGATGACTCGGCAAGCCTTCTGGCGAAGATGTGCTTGTGCTGTCGAGGCGCATTTTGACATGCCCTGACGCGCCGAGGAAACGGACTCGAGGCTGATATGGCTGTCGTCGCAATTAACACGAAATATACTCATGAATGCTCGGCGGAATCATCAATCTGGCTTTACTTTGGTTGAGTTGTTAGTCGTTATCGTTATCCTTGGTGTTTTATCAGCGCTCGCTTTTCCTGCATATTCATCGATCGTACGCCGTGCCCGCTATGCAGAAGCTAAGCAGCAAATGGGGACGATCGCCAAAGAAGTCCAAATTTATCAGGTTGAAACGGGTAGCTATCCTCTGGATGAAGTGGCTAACATGCAGCCTGACGGCATTGATAGCTGGCCGGATCAAGCCGATATCCCTTATGAGAGTTTCTATGACTACGACCACTGGGGCGTCGGAGGCGGTAAGTGCTACGTACAGATTGCTTACGGCGGCGAAAGTGGCGTGAGCGTTTATCCCAAACACAAGCTCAATAAAGAACCTCCTGGCTTCGAGGAATTTGGCGATAACTTGGTGAAGCCTATTGCCGTGTACGACTGCGCTGCTGGTAGTGGTCCTGTAAAGTGAATCGAGCCATTAGGTCGCGACACCTTCATGCTCTAATAGGGTTTGGAGTTTGGCGAAAAGTAAGCGGCTATGTGCCTGCCAGAGGCTATTATTTTTGACATGGATGGGCTGATGCTAGATAGCGAATGCCTTTATCAAGCTGCTTGGCAGGCGGCAGCTAAGGAGTTGGGATACACCTTAAATGATGCGATCTACCTGAGTTTGGTCGGACGGAGTAATGCTGAAGCTGCAGCTACGTTTGCCGATGTCTTTGGTGCTGACTTTCCGATCGCAGACTTTAACAGTCAATGGCATACTCATTGGCAAGAACTCGTTCGCTCTAAAGGAATCGCTCTCAAGCCCGGGCTGTTAGCTCTCTTAGACTGGTTAGAAGAACGAAGGGTTCCTAAAGCTGTGGGAACGTCTAGTGATTCAGCCGAAGCCGATTTGTGTCTGTCAACGGCGGGAATCCGCGATCGCTTCACGGCGATTGTCACCGTTGATCAGGTCAGCGCCGGTAAACCCGCCCCCGACATTTTCCTGGAAGCTGCTCACAGACTCGGCGTTCAACCCCCTAACTGTCTGGTGTTGGAAGATTCCAACGCGGGTGTTCAAGCGGCTCAGTCAGCTGGTATCCCTGTCATCATGATCCCCGATTTACAGTCCCCCACCGAAGCCTCAAGGGCGATCGCTCAAGCAATTTTTCCCTCCCTCCACGAAGTCAAAGCCTCTCTACAGCACCTGTAGGGCGAACGGCGGATGCCCGTGCCCATCTTTATTTCGGGCCCATCTTTATTTATTGAAGCTTTAAGCCTACAGACCGTGATGGGCACACTTCGCTTTGCCCATCCTACAAACTGGTTCGCGTACACCCAAGCAAACTTGCGCCATCACTCGCGGCTCGATGCGTAAGTCGTTTCGATGTTATGACAGCTCTTCATCTGTGGGCATCTACTTATCGAAAAACGCCAGCAGTGCGTTCGAAAACCGATCAGGGGCATCCTGTTGTAACCAGTGAGAGGCTCCCTCAATTGCCTGAAACTGAGCCCCCGGAATTTCGCTAGCCAACTGCTGGCCATCCTCAGCCTTTTGCCACGGGTCATCCATGCCCCACAGAATGAGGGTCGGTGCCGTGATGGTGCCGTGGCGGTCAACCAACGCCATCGTTTGATTTGCATTTAAGGCCGCAGCATTCCGCAAGAGGCTTAACTTGCCCTCCTCACTCGCCCAAGGCGCAATGATGCCCTCGCAAAAATCAGCCGTTAGGCGATCAGGATTAGACAGTCCTGCTGCTAGGCTTTCTTTCAGCGCAGCAACCAAGTCGGCAAGGGGTCGCGGCTTCCACCGTAAGGGATGACCAAAATCAAGCATGTCATCGTCGAAGCGGTCGTAACAGACGGAATTGGTGATGACCAGACGGTTGACTAGGACGGCATGTTCGATCGCCAGAATCAGCGCTACCGCCCCGCCCGTGTCGTGGCCCACCACATCGACCTGGGTCAAAACCAGAGTCGCTAGCAAAGCCACAATCGTGCGGGCCTGGTCTTGAAAGGAGCGGTCAAAGCGATCGCGGCGATCAGACCAGCCGTGACCCAAAAAGTCTGGAGCGATAACTCGGTATCCAGCTTCTACCAGGGGTGGAATCACCTCGTGGTAAAGGTAGCTCCAGGTAGGAATGCCGTGCATCAACAAGACGGTCCCTTGCTGGGCCTCTCCTTCATCGATGTAGCGTATCGTTACCGGAATATGAGCTGCCGTACCTGCTGGTAGGACGACTTCTTTTTGGGACGCTTTGAATTGTTTCCAGTTTCTCCAAGAGGGAGGCATGACATGAAATGTGGAAAGTGATAACAGTGTGGAAATTGTTGCCAGCTTCGGGGCATGATGGGCACGCTTCGCTTTGTGCATCCTCCAAACAAGGAGTGGCATTATTAAAGGAAGCATTGGAGCGCGATCGCCCATGACCCAAGCTATTATCCCTAAAAAGCTCACGTTTGAGGAGTATTTGCTAACGCCTTACGACGGACGACGTACTGAGTTTGTCGATGGAGAAATTTTAGAATTGGCTCCCCCCACAGGCCGACACCTCGACATCATTTCTGATCTGGGAGACTTGCTTAAGGCATATCTTCGAACTCACATGCCAGATTGCTTGGCCAGGTCCGGTGCTGAGGTTAAGATTCCGCAACAAAACAACAGCCGCAATCCTGATCTACTCATTTGTACGAAAGTTCAGTGGCAGGTAATTAGGAACCAAACCAAAGCAGAATTTCTAGGCGGTAACCCCCCGCTAATGGCCGTTGAGGTGGTCAGCCCAGGCAACCCTAAAAAAGATACTCAGGAACTGGTGATTGAGTATGCGAATGCTCAAATCCTTGAATACTGGATAGTGAACCCCATTGATGAACTCGTTAAGGTCTACGTTCTCAGCGGACAGGTTTATATCCTCAAGGGCAAGTACAGAGGAGAGCAATCGGTAGAGTCGGATTTTTTGAAGCACTGGAGTGCCACTGCTGCCGAGATACTTTGCTAAACCTCAG
>JBCBJE010000728.1:0-3316 GCA_038523735.1 Cyanobacteria bacterium J06626_18
CCAGATTTACACCAGCTTGGCCCAGGGCTACATCGCCTATTAGTTGGAAGTCAGGTGTTTTATCCTTACCACTTAAGGACTACCAAAGAGGCGTATGGCCATCATTGCCTGAGCTCATAATCGGGGACACTGTATTGACGGGTGCATCATCCACCATCAATGCCCTGATGTGTGTACCCTTTTCCTGTTGACTCAGGGTTTTGCTAGTTAAAGTAGAAAAAATTCGTTGTCCCTGAGTGAGTTCGCTTCGTCTCTTGTGGTAATTGTCAAAAAGCTGTATGAGATCTTTGCTTTGCTGCTGAGCGTATGCATCTGTTTGGGCAACCCCGAAGCTAGCCAGGTTGGATGCTGTTAAACCAAAGGTAGAACGAAGCTCTATGTTAAGCTTAGGGCAGCTTAACAGGAAGGCAACGAGTTTTACCTTGCGATGCCAAACTGCAATCATCAACGGGGTAACACCGTGAGTCGGTGTTTGGAGGTTCAGAAAAGCACCCCAATCCAGCAGTAAGCTCGCCGTTTCAACGTTTCCACCTTGCGCGGCAAGATGCAGCGGTGAGTTTCCCATTACCGGGTCGAGATGATTAGGATTGGCACCTTCATCTAACAGTTCACGAACTCGATCAGCATTGCCCCAACCAGCAGCTCGATGCAGCGCTGGCAGGCTGCCATGGTTAATATCTACGGAGTTAGGATCTGTCTGATACCTCATGCGATCCTCCTTTTATTTACCGAGCTGAACTTTACTGGGGTGGCATGGCGACGGTTTTGGTAAAGCCACCATCGATCAAAATATCTTCGCCAGCGATGTAGGCTGCGTCATCGGAGAGCAAAAAGGCAACAACCTTGCCCACATCGACTGCTGTGCCCAAACGCCCAAGCGGAATCTGGCTTTGCCAGAAGACACGTTCGCTGTCGCTCATGTCAGCAATGGCTGGAGTGTCAATCAATCCAGGGCTAATAGAATTGATGCGCAAGCCGTCTTGTCCTAACTCAGATGTTAGGGTCCGAACGAAGGAACGGACAGCGGCTTTGGTTGCAGCATAGGGGGTGCCGATGGGTAAGCCGCGATGGCTTGTCCAGGATGCATTAATCACAATGGCAGCGGGTCGCTTCAAAAGGCTGAGTGTCCTTTGAATCGTAAAAAAGACGCCTTTCACATTGACTGCAAACACGCTGTCGAATGCATCTCCGTCGATGTCACGTGCTGCTTGAAAGCGACCGAAACCCGCATTCGCAAAGAGGCCGTCGATTTGACCATAGCGATCGCCGACACATTTAACCATGTGGTTGATCTCACTGAGCTGGGAGACATCGGCTAACACCGTGAGAACCTGTGCTTCTGGCCCAATTTCTGTCGCTGCCGCTTGGAGTTTGGCGTTGTTGCGTCCGGTAATCGCGACTCGTCCCCCTTGAGTCACAATCGCTTTTGCCGCGCCTTTACCGATACCACTGCTGCCTCCTGTAATCAGCACAGTTTTGCCCGACATGTTCATACCGGCCTCCTTGTCATCAATCCTTTCGGCTGGGTGAGCACAACGTCTTCAGTCTACTCATGAGCAAAAGATTCATAAACCAGGTGTTTGGAACAGCTAAAGTGAAAATAATTCAAGAATAAAAGCACAATTTTGAGGGGCTTGAGGACAGCCGATGGAGAAATTCAAGGCAATCAGAATTTTTCTGAAAGTGGTGGAAGCCAAGAGTTTTGTCAAGGCAGCTAACCTACTTGAATTGACCCCTTCGGCTATTAGCAAGTCGGTTTCGGCCTTGGAAGCTGAACTTGGGACCCAATTGCTAAAACGATCCACGCGATCGCTGAGTTTGACACAAGATGGGGCCATGTTCTATGAGCGGTGTCGACAGCTATCCGACGAGTACGACGACATCGAGGCTACCCTCCGCGGGACTTACCAATCCCCTCAAGGAAGACTAAGGGTTGATGTACCGATGGTCGTAGGCCGGTTTTTGGTGTTGCCCAAACTGCCCGAGTTCCTGAGCCGATATCCTAAGCTGCAGTTGGAGTTGGCCGTGAACGATCGCCCCATTGACCTGATTCAAGAAGGCTATGATGCGGTGGTGCGGATTGGTGAACTGAAAGACTCCAATCTCCTCATACAGCCTTTGGCAACCCTGTATCTGGCAACGTATGCCTCACCTGAATATTTAGCTAAATACGGTGAACCGCAGATCCCGGAAGACCTGTTGCACCATAACTGTCTTTCTTATACCTATCAGCCTTCCGGAAAGTTGGCAGAGTGGCAATTTGAGTGTGATGGTAAACGGGTTTCGTTAGCCGTTGCCGGCAACTTCTACTCCAACGATCCGGTTGCATCCATTGATGCAACCGTTGCTGGTATCGGCATTCACCAAGCTGCTGATTTTAGCGTTGCTCATCACCTGAAAGCGGGAACGCTGAGGTCCATTTTGACGCACTACAGCACAACCGGTCTGCCGGTGTCGTTACTCTATCCACCCACCCGCCACCTTGCGGCAAAAGTGCATGTGTTTGCTGAATTTATGAAGGAGCAGTTTCTATTCACCTTAGATAGAGGATAGGGGAATGCCGTCGAACTTATTGAGGGCCATCAGTAATAGACCCAGCAGCAAGATGATTATCGAGGGAAACACACCACTACTAAGAGGAATCAAGAGCACGGCTAGTAGCGCTAGAAGTAGTCGCGCTAAGATAACTCGCCAAGGCAAGCAGCTTGGGGAAGCCCACTGCACTGCAGTGACACCACCTAAAAAAACTGCAATGCCGCCACAAAGAATCGTCCGTGCCTCGATTACGAAAGAACTGCCAGCGGATTCGATCGCCAATTGGATGCCGATTCCGGTAGCCACAATGCCCATGAAGACTAATAAGTGACTGTAGCCGTAAATATAGGAGCGCAATAGGGCTAACCTGCCTCCTCGTAGAGCCCAATTGATTGTGGAATCATTAGATCGTTCAAAGTACATCCACCAGAGGCTGACTGCTGTTAAGAAGCCCCCTGCCCCCGCCAGGATGCTGTTCAGTTGCCAGTCTGTCTCGGCAACTCCGGTAGCAACTGAAACAATGGCTTCCCCTAGCACAATGATGACGAATAGACCGAAGCGTTCGTCCATGTGGGACTTTTGGACAGGGACATTGCGAATAGTGAGGTAAGTGATAGGGCCATTGCTAATTTCAATAAGCAGGGCGATCGCCCACAGCCAAAATCGCGCGGGTTCAGGCACAGCAATGGAGAGCACCCATAGAAAAAACGCTGCTGAGAAGCTCATCGTGTAACGAGCTGTGAGTTCTCTGGAATGGGGGATAAATCGCCAAGCCTGAACG
>JBCBJE010000729.1:0-3312 GCA_038523735.1 Cyanobacteria bacterium J06626_18
CAAAAGTTCCAGCGAATCACTGAACCAAGGCAGCGCTATGAATATGTGCTGTGGTTTGCGAAACGAGTGCCGCCTTTTCCCGATGAGGACAAGATGCCTGCCCATCGAGTACCAGGCTGTGTCTCTCAGGTGTACCTTACGGCCACCCTTCAAGAGGGAAGTATCGTCTACCATGCTGATGCCGATGCTCAAATTCCCAAAGGATTGGTGGGGTTGTTAATGGAAGGACTGAATGGCGTTACACCAGAGGAGGTTGTGCAATTGTCCCCCGACTTTATTAAGCGAACGGGGTTGGATGTCAGCCTCACTCCGTCTCGCAGCAATGGGTTTTACAACATCTTTAAGACCATGCAGCAGCGGGCGATCGCCCTCACATCGTCTATCTAATTTCGTTGAATCCCAACCGTTTTAAGCTAGCTGTTACTCCTTCGTGCAGATTTTCTATGACTGATGCCTCTTTGATCATTATTGCTGGCCCGTGTGGCAGTGGAAAGACCGCCTGGATTAGTCAACATCTTCACGATCAGACTCGTCCGTTGTTCTATCTTTCTCCTGGGCTAGGCAATATTTCTGTGGATTTAGCTCGGATTGGATATCGCTTTCCTTGGGTGCAGGTTGTACCAGAAAACCAGGCACAATCGATGTTATCTGCCTTACCCGATGGCGCGATTGTTTACATTGAACTTGGATTTTACCTGGATTTAGGATCTCCATTCTTCAGCAGCCTCCCTTGTCACCGCGTTGCGGTGCTACCCCCATCGCTGAAAGCCTCTGAATGGCATGACTGGGCAGATGAAGTTGTTCCAGGAAACCTCATTACAGATCCTGATGCCGCTAAACTCCCTGAGTTATGGCGTACGTCGTTGATGGGCCAGGTCTTTGATCCCCCTAGTTTGGATGATATTTTGATTGAACTGACAGAGGGAGCCTACGGCCATGTGCATCGAGCAAAAGGCATTTTTGAATTGCCAGATGGTCGAGCCTTTCATATTGATTTTGTCAAAGGCTTACCCGGCATTGAGTATACCGAGTTGAGCCTGCCTCGTTGGTTAGACGGGAGACCTGAACGCTTCAGTGGCATTGAGGTCGTGGGCTGGAACCTGGAACAGAAACTCATCGCCCAAACTCTGCTGGATGGATGTTTATCGGATGAGGCGATCGCCCATTATCAAGAACAATATAAAACCTTAATCGCTGACGAGAGAGAAGCGGATAGTGAAACCGATAGAGAAAAGGAGATTTTTGCATGAAGCTAGCTGTTATGTCCTGCATTCACGGCAACTATGAAGCGTTAAATGCTGTGTTATCTGATATCGACGCGCATAAGGCAGACCAGATTTACTGCCTAGGGGATCTCGTCGGATATGGGCCCCATCCCAATGCCGTCGTCGAAATGATTCGTTCCCTTGACATTCCTACCTGTCAGGGCTGTTGGGACGAAGACATCGTCGAAGGTCTGAATGCCTGCGAATGTAGTTACCCGTCCCAACTGGCTGAGAAACGTGGCAGAGTTGCCCATGAGTGGACGAACAAGGTAATTCACCCAGAGGTACGGGAGTATCTAGCAACGTTGCCCATGGCGTTACGCCAGGATAATCTCTCCTTTGTCCATGGCAGTCCTAACAGTCAGCACGAATATTTGCTACCCAGCATGGATGGTTTCGCAGCACTGGAACGAGTCTTATCGACAGATTCAGATGTTTTGTTCTGCGGTCATACCCATGTGCCCTATGTGCGGGATCTGGAAGATGGCGAGTTGAAGGTTCGGGTTCAACAACCTGATAAAGCTGAGTTTTCAACTCAGCTTAAGGCCACGCTGAAGCGAATTGTGAATGCTGGGTCAGTTGGAGAACCCCGGCATGGTCGCCCCAATGCCACCTATGTTTTGTATGACACGGATACTGCACAGGCCGAACTCAGAGAAGTGCCCTACGACTACGAAAAAACCTGCGCCGACATTATTGAAAAGGGATTACCGTCGATCTTTGCCTGGCGACTAGCACGGGGGATGGAGTTCGCTGAACGGGCCGATGATCCGAGTCATGTATGTCAGCGGTAAGTGGGTCAGTCGGTCAGATTTGAGGAGGTGAGCAGATGCATTGGGCAATTTTAAGTGGTATTGAGGGGAATATCACAGCGTATGAGGCAGTGTTGCAGGATATTCGACGGCAGCGCAACCCGGTCACTGACCTCTATGTGCTTGGAGATATGGTGGGACTCAAGGGGAATAATGAGGCGGTGATTCGGCGACTGCAATCGCCTCTGCCTGGGGAGCTAGAACCTCAGATTTGTATTGGCTGGTGGGAAGAGCAGTGCTTCAGCCTGCATGGGCTGAGTGGATCGTCAGATGCACCCGAACTGATGGCACAGTTTGGTGGTGATGGGGTCAAGCAACTGTGGGAATCAGTATCTCGGGAATCAGTACGTTGGTTGCGATCGCTCCACTTCGGCTTTCATGAGCTAGACTGCCTGCTGATCCATGGCAGTACGGTCAGTTATGCTGATGAACTCACGCCGACAACGCCTCCGGTAACCCTTTGCGATCGCCTCATCCGTGCTGATGCTAATACCCTATTCTGTGGGCGATCGGGCCTAGCCTATGAATGTGATGTGAACCCTAACCAATTACGGTCTACGGTAACCACCTTGGATGGCACTCAGGAACCGCAAGATCAAGGCAAGACATCTCGTCGCATTGTGGGAGTTGGTTCTGTGGGACGCACAATCGGAGAGGCTAGCTACGTCTTGTATAATCCCAACACCAATGTTGTAACCTTCAAAACCATAGATACCCATGCTCTCTCCAACCTCCATCAGCCCTCAACGCCAGTCCTATAACTGGCTCTACCAAGGGCGATCGCACACCATTGCCTACGAAACCCTGGGGCAAGGTTCCCCCGTATTGTTATTGCCCGCCTTCAGCACTGTTTCCAGCCGCACTGAACTAGCAGGTATCGCCCAGGTTCTCGCCCCTCACTTTCAAGTCATTGCTTTGGATTGGTTGGGATTTGGAGAGTCCGATCGTCCCCGAGTCCGCTATGACCGATCGCTCTATCAGCAGTTGCTTCAGGATTTTGTCCAACAGTGTTGCCCCCACCCCCTCACCATCGTCGCCGCTGGTCATGCCGCAGGGTATGCCATGCACCTTGCCCAACAGCAGCCCAGTTGTTGCTCTAAGCTACTGCTCGTTGCCCCCACATGGAAAGGTCCATTACGAGCGATGGGGGCACCCGCTCAGATGGCAAGCGGCGTGCGAAATTTGGTGCGATCGCCCCTGCTGGGACAAGCCCTCTACACCCTCAACACTCACCC
>JBCBJE010000730.1:0-3309 GCA_038523735.1 Cyanobacteria bacterium J06626_18
AGTCGTCTGCGGTATTGAGTTATTAAAATTGCTCCGCAGATTGCGAGTGCGCCGCCTCTATTCGTCAGATTACTTCTCTGCTGCAGAACCAAACCATAAAGCTCTCTGTAGACAGCTGCGGTCCCTGGTATGAGCGGTGGCCGGCTAGGGTAAACAATGCTTAAAGTCAACGTTGTGAGACCTAATACAAAAAGGAGCCATCCGAATATACGCATTTTCTAAAGTCTCCCGAAGCCTGGAAAATTCTGTCAACTTTCTGCTGACTAAACTTTATGAAGATACGGGTTAGGCAGAGCATAAGCATTCTTAGGAAAACGGTTATGTAGACATAGCTTCGATCCACATAGGGAAGAGATTTGAGAAGTCTCAGCAGAACGGTAGCGTTCGTTAGTGTGCCTGAATCATTTTTGGCGTAGGAAGGGGTAATGCTCAGAGAACTCCTATGCTCACCATTTCGGCTCAGCCCTACGACTATGACGTGCCCGATACTAATGCCCTTGCCCTGTCATCATCGATATGCAGCGTGACTTCCTAGAACCGGGTGGGTTTGGCGAGGTGTTGGGGAACGATGTGTCGCAACTACAGGAAATTGTGCCCACTGTACAGCAGCTACAGCAGACCTTTCGCGATCGCAACCTGCTCATCTTTATCTGACTGTCCGCCATCGAAGCGCGATCGCGGACGGGGATCGCTCAAAATTGGGGATGCTGGCCCCATGGGACGCATTTTGGTGTTGGGCGAACCGGGAAATAGCATCATCCCGGAACTCTCTCCTAAGCCAGACGAGATTGTGATTGAAAAGCCAGGGAAGGGAGCCTTCTACGCCACGAACTTGTACAGCATCCTGGAAGCGCAAGGGATCACACACCTAATATTTGCAGGCGTTACCACCGAAGTCTGCGTCCAGACAACGATGCGAGAAGCCAACGATCGCGGCTACGAATGCTTGCTCATCGAGGATGCCACGGCTAGCTACTATCCTGAATTCAAGCAGGCAACACTGGCGATGGTGCGTGCCCAAGGTGGAATCGTGGGATGGACGGCCACAGCCAGTCAGGTGATCGCAAGATTAATATAGTTGATGGTGCTACCCATCTTGTCAGCCCAATTGGGCTAAGCCTGCAAACGCAATCATGTACCACACAGACTGTTTTTGATTCTTTGCATCTTCTTTGGGTTCATGTTGCCCGATGGCTTTTGATTTTGGCTAGACTTATTTCAGCCTTATTGTTAGTCCCTGCCTTGCAGCAACGGTTCAGGATGCCGGTGGGACTGCTGTGAGCGAGTTGCCTCAAGCGTTATTTTTGCGATTTCTATGATCCCCACTGCTTCCTCATCCTTACGCCTCTCAATTGGTTTATTTGGGGGAGCGATCGCGACCTCCCTACTCACAGCGTTTTCTGCTGTGAGTCCAGCAGTTGTCCATGCGGACGAAAGTGTCAGTAGCGGGTTTGAGGACAACCACAAGGCAGTGCTTGACGAGGCTTGGCAGATTGTTCACCGTGAGTATGTGGACGATACCTTTAATCAGACCGATTGGCTGAAAGCCCGCGAACGATTGCTCGGTCAGGAATACAGCTCACGTGAATCAGCCTATTCGGCACTGAGAGACGAACTGCGTGCGCTTGAAGACCCTTACACACGCTTTCTGGATCCCCAAGAATATTCTGAACTGACAGACCAGACAGCAGGCGAAATCTCAGGTGTTGGCCTGCAGCTAAAACGCGACTCGGAAGCGCGAACTATCTATATTACTGAGGTGCTGCCGGACTCCCCAGCGGAACAAAGCGGATTGCAGGCAGGCGATCGCATTGTAGTTGTCGATGGTCAATCCACCGAGCGGCTTAGCGTTAGTGGGGTTTCACGGCTACTGCGAGGGGAGGAGAACTCCCAAGTCACCATCACATACTCCCGCAATGGGGGTGAACCTTCGACAGTGATCTTGACGCGGGCGCGCCTCGAACTGCCTACCGTTGGCTATCAGCTACAAGAAATTGACGGCTATCGGATTGGCTACATTCGCCTCGCTGAGTTCAACGCCCACGCAACTGAACAAATGGTAGAAGCGATCGAAGACCTCTCGGCGCAAGATGCAGAAGCCTTTGTGCTGGATTTGCGCAGTAATCCCGGCGGGTTGCTATCGGCCAGTATTGAAATCAGTCGCCTTTGGCTACAGCGTGGTCCTATCGTCAACACCCTATATCGAACGGGCGAGCCTGAAAAAATTAGTGCCAATCGCACAGCCCTAACTGAACTCCCTATGGCTGTTTTGGTCAACGATCGCTCAGCTAGCTCTAGTGAAATATTGACGGGTGCTCTGCAGGATAATGAGCGTGCTGTCGTCGTGGGGGATACAACCTACGGCAAGGCACTCGTACAGTCACTGTACGGTTTGTCCGATGGTTCTGGGTTAGCCGTCACCATCGCTCACTATTACACCCCCGATGGTACCGACATCAGCCAGCGAGGCATCACTCCTGATATTGAAGTTCCTCTGAGCCAGCAAGAGCAACGCGCACTCTTCAGCGATCCCGACCGCTTAGGATCAAACGAAGATGAACAGTTTATAAGAGCTGTCCAATCTTTAGAATCGACCATCCAGACCGAACGCAATAATCCTCAGGTGCCGAGTCAGTTGGGTCGATCACCAGAAGAGTAGAAGAGTGGTTGAGATGATGGGGGCTAAGTGATGGTTGGTAATTGGTAATTAGCCCTGTGACTATCCCTTTCCCTTTGACCTACTACCCACTACCCATCTCCTTCCCCTGTTCCCTATTTGCCATTCCCTAACCCCCATCACTCCCTCACTCCATAAAATGTCTCGTTCTGCCACCTCTACCACTAAATTAGTGTCTGACCGGCTACGGGCAGTGCGCGCACAGTTACAGATTGGGACTGCGCAAGTTGAAGATTCGATCGCGCTACGGGTGCTGGTGCAGTTGCTAGTAAGTGTTGGTATTGCTTCCGTTTCGGTTGCGGCGATAGGGCTTGTCGAGGTGTCTTTTTTGAACCTTGTAGCCATTTTGATTAGTGCTGCTGGCGGCTACTGGAGTTGGCGCTCACGGTATCGTTCCAATGTGGCTGTGAAATTCATTCTGGCCTTTGGCATGTTGATGGCCCTGGGAATTTTCTTAGCCCGGATTGTAGGCGAAGGGGGTGATACTCGCATCCTGTTAGCTGAGTTACTGATTCAGCTCCAGGTTTTGCACAGCTTCGACATGCCACGGCGGAAGGATTTGGGCTACTCCATTGTCATTGGACTAATTTTGCTAGGAGTCGCAGCCACAGTTAGCCAGACATTGACGCTGG
>JBCBJE010000731.1:0-3307 GCA_038523735.1 Cyanobacteria bacterium J06626_18
CATCTTAATACAAAGCCTATTCGCCAAGGCAATAGCGATCGTGCTGAATCGAGGTATCCTCTAGCATGGCCCGGTAGGTGTGCCATGAGATGCCCTCAAGGCTAACACGTTGAGTTTGGAGTGGACTGAGGGTTACAACTTTCGATCGACATCCGGGACGAAAGTCGTCTGCAGCCTTAGTTACCTACATCCCACCATCGCGGAAGACAATCCACGCACCGCAAATGGCTAAGAAAAGGAAGACCAAAAGTGTCCACAGTGTAGAGTAGTTCGTTGCCGGCTCTGACTCAGCAATAACAAGCCGCGCGACCTTGCAGTCACCCAGAACATAGCCATCGCCAGGTTGCAGCCTGATGACAACCGTTTCATCTTGCTCACAGTTGATTTCGTCGGCAAGCGGGGTCACCTCAATGCAGGCTGCCGTTTTTCCTTGCGGAATCGTAACGCTACGGTTGATGGGTTTGTAGTCTTCGCCTTCGAGCGCGCTACCGCTGACGGTGTAAGTGATGACGGTATCCTGCTCCACAGGGCGATCGACACACACTACAAACATGCCGGTATCGGCACAGATTTCACCTTTTTGGGGCTCGGTTGCCTTAGCATCTGGTGACTGAATTACAATCACTGGCGCTGATAACGTGTAATCAGCAATGCGAACGGTCCCGGTCAAAGGCTCGTCGAGTTCATATCCCTCACCCGGACGCAGCGTTAGCGTGACGGTTTCGGTCCCTTCTTTGACATCGTCCATAATCGGCTTCACCGGAATGCCCACATGGTCTTTCCCGGCTTTGATTTGGGCTGTCTTCAGTGGTCGATAATCGGTTCCCTGAGTGGCTGTGCCGCTGACAACGTATTGAACCACAAGGTCGATCGCAGCAGGCTTATTTAGTTGAATCCTGAACCAGCCTTTATCTTGGGGATATTCTTTAGCCTCGTCGTCTCTGACCAGAAGCGTGGCCACGGGCAAGGTCTTCAACCGTAGTGAGGTGTCAATGCGAAAGTGAGAGTTGCCGGTGTGGCGCTCCGCAAAAAATAAGTCAAATGAGTAATTCTTGCCTTTCTCTAGGGTTAGCGTTTCGCCAGATGCCAGGGTCTTGGTGAGCTGTTCATGGCCATCGGCCATGCGCAGGTCAATGGTTTCTGTCAGGGCCTGGTGAACACCACCGATATCAATTACGAGTTTGCCGTCAATAAATACCCATAAATCATCGTCGCCGGTAAAGGTGAACTGTTCATGGCCTTGATAAGTGAACTCAGAATGAATTTCGTAGGTGAAATGAAAGTTGTGCTTACGGCCCTCGTTGCCAAACAGCTCCTCATCAATGGGAAAAAAGTCGGTATTTTCGTAGGTGAAGACGCCATCCCCTTCAGTATCTTCCAGAACAATCTCTAGTCGCTTGTTTTGATTGACAGCCTCGATATCGCGGAACCACTGATCAAAGTTTTCTTTGCCCGTAGTCGTTTTACCTTCTCCGCCTTTGTAAACAGGCTTCTGATCAGCGCCCAGCAATGGCTCAACAATATTCTTTTCGGCACCAACCGCCTGTTCAAAATCGGGATGGCTATCTTTGAAATCACGAATTTTCCCAGAGAGTGTGATCTGCGTCATGGGGGGCCTTTGTTCTGTCTAGAAGTTCTCTATTTGCTACAGGTGTCGTAGGATACTTTCCAGACGTTGGATAGAACCCAGCAACAAAACTAAGAACAGGTTTACGAGGCAACACAAGAGGCAAAACTCACCTGAGTGACCTGTGGGGGCGTTCCTAGCCAGCGGGCAGCAACATGAGCAAATTGCTCCGGACAGCCACTGACGAAGAACTGCGTTGGCTGACTCGGTGTGTTGCTCTTGAAGTCGAGGAGTTCTAGCTCTTTGGCGGCTGCTTTAACCAGGTGCTGAGCTGGATCAATGCGCCTGACCGAGTTTGGCAGAAACGTGTTGAAAACGGGTGCTAGATGCGGATAGTGGGTGCAACCATAGACCAAAGTGTCGATGTTGGCTTCGAGAAGGGGCTGTAGGTAGGTTTTGGCAATACTGAGAGTGGCCGGATCTTGTATGCGGTTCTGCTCAATTAGGGGAACGAACTGAGGACAGCCCATCTGCCAGACCTGAGCGGTAGGATTCGCTTCCAAAATAGCTTGTTTGTAAGCACCACTCGCGACCGTCGCTGGCGTTGCGATGACGCCGATTCGCTGTCCGGCCTTGGCGGCGGCTCGGGCTCCCGGCCAGATGAGCCCTAAAATAGGAACTGAAAATTCCTGTTGGACTTGCTCCAGAACCAGAGCTGAGCTGGTATTACAAGCCATCATCACCATTTTGACCCCTTGAGTCACCATCCAGGCCATGATCTCGCGGACAAATTGCAGGATTTCTTCCGGTGTGCGATCGCCATACGGCAAACGAGCCGTATCCCCCAAATACAGGATGGACTCGTTGGGGAGCTGACGTCTCATCGCCCGCAGCACAGTAAGCCCCCCGACCCCACTGTCAAACATGCCAATCGGCGCGCCTGCAACCCGAGCCGAGACAGAGCCATTCTGGAAAATCATATGAGTACAGAGTCCATCTAAATATTTCTAAGAGTTTAGATGGGATTCTTAGTTTTTCAGCAGCGATCGCACCCAGTTAATCAATTTTTTGGAGTGGGAGGGGTGTTAGAGACATAAGCCAAATGTCTTGCCCTTGCGAGATTTTGCCTCCCCCACTCGCCGTACTCCCTTTCCCTTCCCCCTTTGCCCCTTCTACCCACTCCCTACTCCCTGTTCCCTCCTATGAAGGACTCGCCTGCTCCTCCGAAGTCAACGCCTTCTCTTCATCCGGGGGAACAGCATCGGAGTCTTTGAAGACAACACGCAACAGAGGGGGGGCCAGGAAAGTCGTCAGAATCACCATGACAATGATGGCAGCTTCCAGAGACTCTGATAAAACGCCGCTAGCGGAACCTACACCGGCAAAGACTAGACCCACCTCACCCCGGGGAATCATACCAACACCAATTGCGAGGCGATTGATTCCCGGTTGACCGAAGACCGCAAATCCTGTTATGACCTTACCGACGATCGCGACGACAACCAAAAATGAGGCGATGATAAGTCCCTCGCGGTTGCTTGGTTCGAGGGGATTCAACACGCTGATATCAGTGCGAGCGCCAACGGTGACGAAGAAGACCGGCACCAGCATGTCAGAGATAGGTGCAATCTGCTCTTCCAACTCTTTGCGTTTCGAGGTTTCAGCCAGAATGAGGCCGGCAGCAAAGGCGCCTAAGATGGCTTCTAACTGAATGGTGGCAGCAATGTAGGACAGCACGAA
>JBCBJE010000732.1:0-3307 GCA_038523735.1 Cyanobacteria bacterium J06626_18
AACCCAGCTTGTTGAAGGTGGCTCTCGAAGTAAACCTTGACTATAAAGCCAACAAATATGTTGGTTGACACATGTGACCCATGAGTTCATGTACCCATTAGGAGAATTATTCGCCATGACTGTGCAGGTAAACGACGACCGCCAGCGACTAACCCTTAAAAAGTTCAGAACCACCGGCATTTCCATTCTCATCGGTGGTGTCCTTCTGGCACTGATTGGACAGCTTTTGGGATTTTCAGAGATTCTAAAACGTACAATGTGGTACCTCTCCCCCGACGCTCAAAACTTGGTTTCCCAAGCTGCAGTTGGAGCCGAGGCTAGCTTTCCCAACGTGTCTGGTTTTAATCTGTTGGGCGACCAGTTTTACTTCCCCAGCGATTTCACGGCTCCCTACAATGTTGTTCTGTTGGTTTATACCCAGCCCCAACAAAACGATGTCTACACTTGGGTACCGCTGCTGGAGCAAATAGAAGCTGATTATAACGACGTCGAGTACTACGAACTGCCCACGCTACCCGAATTCAACGCCGCTGCTCGGGCTCAACTCGATCAGTGGATGATTGCTGGCATCCCCGACGAGGCCACGCGCGATCGCACAATCACCCTCTATCTAGACGTGGAGACCTTCAACCAAGCCGTCAATATTGACAGCACCGAAGCAATTCAACTCCTGCTTGTCACACCCAACGGTGAAATCCTCTGGCGCACAGAAGGTCGTTTCTCAGAAGCCAAAGGCGAAGCACTGCAAACTCGTATCGACAGCTTGGTGGATTGATTGATCTTGGTTCTTGGTGGCGGTGCCGGGGCGAGGCATTTGGAGCTTAAGGGCTTGTAGGTGGTGATTATGCGGGCCAAATGCCTCGCTCTTACAGATGTTCCCCCACGCCCCTTCACACTACCCACTCTCCGCTCTCCCCTCTCCGTCACTCGGCGACTTGAAATCAATGTGAGCTGGAATAACGATACCCTCAGCATCCAGTGCCACTTTCAGACGGCGACGGTACTCACGGGCAACGTCCCATTGCTTTAGGGGTTGTGTCTTAATCCAGACTCGAATTGTTAATCCCCGTTCACCAAAGTCTTCGACTCCCAGCACATGGGGCTCAATTAGCATATCCTCTTGCCAGCGATCGCTCGCCTTCATGTCAATCCCGGTTTTGCTGATGAGCTCCAGCACCTTATCGACATCGGCATGATAGCTGATGGGAATATGAATATCAGCCTGTGACCAGTGGCTTGAGTGGTTGGCAATCACGCCAATCTCGCTATTGGGAATCGTCACTAGCCGCCCTTCTTCATCCCGCATTTGGGTGATTCGGAGGTTGATATTCTCCACTAGTCCGCGAATGCCATGAACAGTAATCACATCGCCGACAGCGTATTGGTCCTCCACAATAATGAAAAACCCGTTAATCGCGTCCTTAATCAAACTTTGAGCGGGTAGTGATAGGGCTAAGCCGATAATGCCAGCACCCGCTAGCAGCGGGGCAATATTGAGACCGACTGCTGTCAATGCCAGTAAAAGCCCGACTCCTAACCAGGCCAGCAATACGACTCCTCGGCTTACCCGCGAGATGGTATCTACCCGCAGTTGGGTGCGACGGTTTAGCTTCGGCGTAATTTCATAGGAGCTGGCAAGTACCCCAGTCAAACGGTTGATGAGCGCGAAACTCAGCCTCACCGCAAGATAAATCAAGAGGCTAATGACTAGCAGATGAATGGGCGTTCGAAGTCCTTCAACAATTCGAACTTTGATGATGCGCGTCATTGGAAAGCGGCTCAAGATAAAGAGAAGCCCCCCTATCCATAAGCCGGCTCGTGTCAGCTGAAAAAAGCGCAGCTGCGCTTCTGTAATGTTCCAATAGCGGCGTTCATTTAAAAAGGACTGCAGCGGCTGCGATCGCTCCCGCAAAGAATCCCGCAGTCGTGATTTGGTTCCCTGTAGCTGTCGTTCGCGATAAAAAATGCCCCAGTTAACCCCCAACAGGAGCAAAATTACTACTATACTCAACCCTGCTTGAGCGGTTAGGTTTGAGAGACTGTTCTCTCGACGTGACCGGCGCAGAGCTGCTGCCACTTGCTGAATGTATTCCTGTGCAGCTGTTTCGGCATCTACGCCCTTCAGTTCGGCATCGAACCGGGTCACGTTCATCAGTCTGATGGATTTTTCGGACGAATTTAATAGAAAGATGGAAGGCGATTTCAGCACCGTATCGGTTGATGATTCCGACTCCGATGTTTCACTCGTGTCATTGGAAGAAACTGTTACTTCAAGGATTTCGTAGTTGAGAGCCGGCTCAGAATCATCAGGTGCTTGAGCGTCAGCAGCTCTAATTTCGGCGAGAGCCTTTTGGATGGTTTGAATGCGATCGCTCAAATTGGATCTGGGAGCCGCTACCCGGAACGTACAATGCCCATCTAGATAAACACAGCCAATATCCGTCGCTTCGCCAGTATCCCCAACTGATTGCGTTAGGGTCGGTCTAGAAAAATCCAGAATTGATTCCCCTAACTGAGCCATTGCACGGCTACCCACCATCAGCCAGAGACATGCCAACAGACTGACTAACCCTATCTTGGTCAGCCTCCTGAGTCGATGCCTACTCATAACATCACCGTAGACCCTGTAAACAAACCGTCCGACCTTGCAAGGCAAATCCTGCAGGTTTCCAAACAAGATATCAAGTCAGACTAGACAATGACACCTAGCATGTCCCTGCTTTGCCATGCCAAACCATTACAGCAGCCTACAATCAAACAATGTGGCAGTTTTCTGAAATCTCTGAAGTTAACGATGCCTTCACCTTTTCCAGGAATGGACCCCTATCTAGAACAGCCTGCGTTTTGGTCGTCTTTTCACAGCCGCCTGATTGTGGCGATCGCCGATGTCCTTGCTCCCCAACTTCGTCCCCATTACTATGTGGAAGTCGAAACCCGCACCTACACAGATATTCCTGAAGGTGAGCTATTAGTAGGCATTCCAGACGCGGTTGTCTTGGCAGGGGTGACTCAGGGCAATCCGGAGGAGACCCCCTTGGCATCATCTGGGCATGAAGGGTACGCTCACTCCCAAACGGTAACGCTGCCAATGCCAACTGAAATCAGAGAACGCTATCTAGAAATTCGCGAAGTTGGCACTAATGCGGTAATCACAGTTCTAGAAGTCCTGTCACCTAAAAATAAACGACGCGGCAAAGGGCGAGATCTTTATGAGGCAAAACGGCAGTCGATTTTGGGCAGTGCTTCTCATCTAATCGAAATCGACTTACTGCGGCGGGATAACCCAATGCCAATGCAAGGTACCGTG
>JBCBJE010000733.1:0-3300 GCA_038523735.1 Cyanobacteria bacterium J06626_18
GTGCTAGCTCAATCACAAATTCTTCGTCGCGATAGCGCTCAAAAACTTGAGCCGTCATGTCGCTCATTTTGCCCGTTTGAGCGTTTGCCTGTCCCAGTATCTTCAACCCCTGGTGAGTTTTCACCATCTGATCATGGGAGCGGAGGGCGCGCTTGAGGCGATCGTCCGTCGCTTCAAATTGCACAATTTGCCCTGTGGACAGGGTTACTTCGAAGTAGCGGTACTCTTCATAATCCAAAATTTGCGCCACATTACGGATGGCTTCTCTGCAGGCAAAGTCCTCTACGGTGCTGCGGGCTAGTTCACGACGTTGCCATTTCTGGCGCTTCAGATAGCCGTCAATGCCCGCAATGGTTGCGATCGCCCCCCCGAGTAACGAAAATGCCGCTATCCACTGAGCTCCCAAATAGGATTTGGCTAACCGCTCTGGTGTTGCAGGGGCGGTCTGCTGAGCCAAAACGCCCGGTTCAGGATATGTCAATGCTTGCGAGACGATGGATACATCGGGAACCATTGCCCCAGCTATTGCAGGTGCCGCAGTGCCCACACAAATTGCTGCTAACAAGGTCGTAGATGCTAGCTTCATGCTCATAGACCCCAAGTATCCTGCCTGACAGTCTTCTGATGCTAGCGAAAAACCAGGCGATAATAGCTGGGCTTAACCGTTTGTTGATAACCCAACGTTATGGATATTGCCCATCCCACTTCTTGGCCCCCAACCCCCGCTGAGGCAATTGCACTGCAGACAGACCTGCGATCGCAGGTGCGCTTGGAAGATGAGTTACCGACAACCGTACAGTACGTTGCCGGGGTGGATGCGGGGTTTGAAAACGACGGCACCATTACCCGTGCTGCCGTAGCAGTTTTGGCATTTCCGGCGCTATCGCTGGTTGATTCTGCCCTGGTCAAACGACCCACTACGTTTCCCTACGTCCCAGGACTGCTGTCATTTCGCGAAATTCCGGCGGTGTTAGACGCGCTGCAACAGCTCAAAATTGCTCCTGATCTAATTCTGTGCGACGGCCAAGGCATTGCTCACCCGCGCCGCTTCGGCATCGCCAGTCATCTGGGCCTCATTCTGGATCGTCCCACCATCGGCGTCGCCAAATCACGTCTCATTGGCACCCACGCTGATCTCCCTCCAGAAAAAGGCGCGTGGGTGCCTCTGCTCGACAAAGGCGAAACCATCGGAGCCGTCCTCCGCAGTCGCACCAACACCAACCCCCTCTTCATTTCCTCCGGTCACAAAATCAGCCTGCCCACGGCCTTGGACTATGTCCTCCGCTGCACACCCAAATATCGCCTCCCCGAAACCACCCGCCTCGCGGATCGCCTTGCCTCCAATCGAGGAGCTATGCCACCGATCGCAGGCAAAGACAGTGAGGCGGGTGGGGAGCAGATGTCGTTGCTTTAGATAGGGAACAGGGAGGTGAATCGTTACTCCGCGTCGAGTTCAAAACTCACCGCTCACGAACACAAATCTACTGAAGAGACTGCCCCCTTGAGTGGGTTGGGTTGATACCGTCAAAAAATTTTGCGGAGAGTCCTCTCCAGAGGACTCTCCGCTCATGAGCCAGAGAATTCAATTCTTTGGCGGGGGTGTGGGGAAACTAGAGAATCATCTCTGGGGGAGTGAGGGAGTGGGGGAGTGGGCGAATTCGGAATTCCGAATTTCATTCCATCACTCCATTACCCACTACCCTTCAGCTTTCGCCAAAATCCGATCGCGCAGTGCATCCGGCACCGGATTCAGGTGATCGTAAGTCCAGCGGAAGGTGCCAACGCCCATGCTGAGCGATCGCAGCTCAAGAATGAGAGTCTGCATTTCGGCTTCGGGAATCTGGGCGGAGACGACATCCCAACTGGGCCAGTTGCGTTTGGCTTCATAGCCCAGAATTTGGCCGCGGCGTCCACTAATCAGTTTCAGCACGTTGGATGTGAAGCTGTTGGGGACCGAGATTTCCACGGCGTCGATGGGTTCTAGCAATGTAGGCTCACATTCGGGCATTCCGGTTTGCATAGCGATGCGGGCAGCCTGTTTGAAGGCTTGGTCCGAGCTATCGACCGCGTGGTGCGAACCGTTGGTCAATGTGACAGCAACATCGACAACGGGAAAACCCAGCGGCCCATGCTGCAGATATTCACGGACGCCAGTTTCGACGCTGGGGATGTATTGTCGGGGGACGACACCGCCAACGACGGTCTGCTGAAAATTAAATCCGGCGCCTCGATCCAGAGGCTGAATGTCGATGTAAACATCGCCAAACTGGCCATGACCGCCGGTTTGGTGCTTGTAGCGTCCCCGGATATCTTTCTTAGCTTTGCGGATGGTTTCTTTGTAGGGGACTCGTGGCAGATGCGTACTCATCGGTAGGTTATACTTCCGGCGCAAGCGATCAAGGGAAATCTGCAGATGCATATCGCCCTGGCCCCACAAGATCACTTCGTGGGTGTCACCGTGCTGCTCCCAGCGGAGAGAGGGATCTTCTTCCATGAGCTTGTTGAGGGCTCCGGTCAGCTTCACCTCGTCACTGCGATTCTCAGGTGTGATGGCAAGGGCGTAGACTGGATCAAGTTTTGCCGCTGCTGGCAGTTCAACGGAAGGGATCGTTCCCTGGGTTGTCAACGTATCGCCAGTGCAGGCATTGTCCAAGCGGGCGATCGCCACCACATCGCCTGCAACTGCTTTAGTGAGGCTCTGCTGTTGGCCGCCCATGAGGTGATACAGGCCGCCCATACGATTGCCGTTCAGACTATCGCCATCCACCAAACTGCCCTGCCAAATTCGGACGAGGGAAAGCTTGCCACCCTGAGGTGTGTAGAAGGTCTTGAGGACCTGAGCCAGCGTTTCGTCGGTAGCGATATCCAGACCCCGATTTGCTGCCGTCACTGCGGCATCAGGCGCTTCTTTCACCAAAGCATCCAGGAGGGGACGGATGCCAAAATCTTCAGCCGCAATGCCAAACAGTACAGGCACAATCAAGTCCGCGCCGAGTTCTTGCTTCAGGTCTTTCAGGATTTCCGCTTGGGGCGGCTCAATGTCTTCCAGCAGTTCTTCTAGTAGATGATCGTCGAAGTCGGCCAAAGCCTCCAGCATTTCCTCACGGGCTGCATGTTCCTGTTCCTTAAGCGATTCTGGCAAGGCGACAGGATCCGCAGGGGCGTCTGCATGGTAATGGTAGGCTTGCTCACTGATTAGATTGATGAAGCCGACTAGTGATTGATCTTCGCGGATAGGGTATTGCTGTGGCAGAACGGGGCGGCTAGAAACGGTTTTCAGCGCTTCTAAGACTTCTTGAA
>JBCBJE010000734.1:0-3299 GCA_038523735.1 Cyanobacteria bacterium J06626_18
GGAGAATCAGGACAACAACCATCAAGAAGATAATTATCGGCGGTAGGTATTGATTGAACAACGCCGAGTGGATCGATTGCCACTTTTGACCCGTCCAATACCATACTTGCTTGTAAGGGTGGTGAGTTGATATCTGTTCCAGCAGGTAGCCATCTTCCCGAACCACAAAGATGCGCTGGCAACGATGGCACCCAAACGCTTCAGTCAACGTAATTGGGGTCAGTTTCCCATTGCGATGACAGGGACAAGGATACTCCGCTTGGAGATCAATCTTTTGGGCCTTTCTAGAGCGCACAGGCAGCCGTATGCGATGAAAATCTGACTAGTGGAAAAGTGCCCATGTTTGGGCTTACCACACCATAACGAACCCGTTTTGAGAAGGCAAGAGACTCAATACAAGGCTTACCAAAAGCCCGAAAAGCTTTAACACATACCCACATAAAGAGGTCGTGGATCTGCATATAGTGTTTTACTCGAGGACATCACAGCCGCTGCGCTAGTCTTCGCAACACTCTATGACGTCCCAATTTGTCGGATTTTTCCTCACACAGTCGAGGGAACCACTATTAGGAGACAATCCCCCCTAGGACTGAAGTTCCTCACCTTTACTACCCACTATCCTGTAAATCTCACTCGATGTGAACCGGATCTGGCTATTTGCAGGCAACTACGCTAATCGATACGCTCTAACTGCCAGAGAATCTGATTCCCTTCCCGACGGACACGGGAGACTGACCAGTTTCGCCAAGCCCAGTATTCGCCGCGACTCGTAACTGCACTCGCATTCACGTCCATGAGATCAGCCAGCTCTGAACTCGTAATCAAATAGCCTTCCTTTGCGATCGCATCGGCAATCTGCAAGGTCTCCAGCATATTGCGGAGATGATTGACCCGTGTATCTCTGGGCAGATCTTCTGTGGTCTCGATCCCCTCATGGACGCCTGAATCAGCCATTTTGTTCCTAGGAAACACATCGAAACTATTCTATGCCTAACGTTCGAGGGAACCACAGTTTAGGTATCAATCATTTTTTGTTTGAACCAAGAGGTGAATCTATTGTGAAGTTTCGTGTTTTTCTATGACAATCGCTGCTGTTTGTTGTGTCAAGTTTATGGACCTGCCCGCGGCAAAAGCGCGAGCAATGGTATCGCATCGTTCATTGCCCACATTGCCTGCATGTCCCCGCACATAGGTCCACTTCACAGGCATGCCAGTTTGTTGGGTAGCTGCCTGATTGACCTCATCTAACTGCCGCCATAAATCCTGGTTGAGCACAGGCTTTTTCGAGGCATTCTTCCAACCTCGCCGCTTCCAGCCCGCAATCCATTCTGTGATTCCCTTTTTGACATATTCACTGTCGGTCAGCAACTCGACGGTCTCTGATTGACCAGACGCAACCAAGAATTGCAGACCTGCGATCGCTGCCTGCATCTCCATGCGATTGTTGGTTGTTTGCGCTGCCCCTCCGCCCATCTCATGCTGCGACCCATCCGCAAAATAAAGTACCGTACCCCAACCCCCTGGCCCTGGATTTCCGGAACAGGCACCGTCGGTATAAATTGCAGTGATTATCGGCATTGAAGCCATGGTTGTCTCCGTATCGTGGGATTGTGATTGTAGGATCAAGAACGCCTTCAGTGTAGGAGTGAATTTCGCACATGCTGTTGAGTTGGCGCAAAGAGCCAGGGCTGAGGAGGGTCGTCATTACGGCGGGGACTTTTTTTGTCATTTTAATGACGCTTCTATTGCACCGCTATTTCACTTATTACGCCTCGATTGACCAAGGCATCTTTAACCAGGTGTTTTGGAACGGTATTCATGGCCGCTTCTTTCAGAGCTCTCTTTCCTCCCAACTCTCTACTAACGTTGTCCACAGTGGTGAATTGCCCATGGTGAGCTACCACCGCCTCGGACAGCACTTCACCCCAGCCTTGTTACTATGGCTGCCAATTTATTATTTGTTTCCATCACCGGCGACTCTATGCGTTTTACAAGCTATTTTCACCACCGTTGCTGGGATTTTGCTCTATGCTCTGGCACGAGAGTATCTGGAGGCGCGCCTCTCTTTGGCCATCATGGTGAGCTTTTATTGTGCGCTCGCCGTTCTCAATCCCATCCTGGCGAACTTCCATGACTTAGGCCAGATTCCCCTGTTTGTATTCGGTCTACTGCTAGCGATGGAAAAGCGCCAGTGGTGGATCTTTGGATTCCTCTGTCTGGCAATTCTTGCAGTGCGGGAAGATAGCGCCATTACGCTGTTCGGAGTGGGAGGGTATCTAATTGCCAGCCGCCGCTATCCTCGTATCGGTTTGGGAGTATGCGCGCTAAGTGTTACTTATTTTTTGCTGGTAACTAATGTCTTCATGCCGTTTTTTTCCGAAGATATTTCCAAGCGGTTCATGATCGAGGAATTTGGTGAGTATGTGGATAGTGAGGAAGCCACAACGCTAGATGTCATCTGGGCCTTGATCAGTCGTCCGGGACAGCTCTTAGCAGGAATTTTCCTGCCGCTGGAAGACACTTTGGAGTATCTGTTTGGTCATTGGCTACCCTTAGCGTTTGTGCCAGCAGTTGCGCCTGCAGCCTGGATTATTGCGGGCTTGCCGCTCGTGAAGCTGTCTCTAGCCGACTCGGGGCTGAACATCAATATCCGGTATGCTCTGACCGTTGTTCCAGGATTATTTTATGGAGCTGTTCTATGGTGGTCAGGGCAAGGATTTCGGCGCTTTGGCCAGTCTTTGGAAGCGCTTGAACCGCGTCAGCCGTCGCGTGGGTTTCGACGATTCTGGAGTGCTTGTTTGATTCTTTCGCTGATATTTGTGCCGATCGCGAATGCTCACCGAGCCTTTTATTTCGTCATGCCAGATTCTATCCAGCCCTGGGTGTATGTGCCCTTGTGGACCCAATGGCAGCGCACCCGTGACATTAATCAGCTAATTGCCCAAATCCCACCAGAGGCCAGCACGGCGTCAATTAACGATATGGTGCCTAAGTTATCGGGACGGCGGGCAGCGCTGCGGTTACCGCTATTCTCCTTTGTGGATGATCAGGGTGAGGCTCAGGATGTCGATTACATTTTGGTGGATTTTTGGAAGCTGCAGGAGTACCAGGTTGCCTTTAAGCGCGATCGCAAACGACTGGACGAATATAGCCAGCTCGTCAACAATCTCCTGAACCAGAATCGCTACGGTATTTTGGCGTTTCGCGATGGCATTGTTATGCTGCAGCGAGAGAGCCCATCTGACCCTCAATCCCAACAGGCGTGGCAGCAGCTTTTTGAAGCAATTCAACAAATGGAC
>JBCBJE010000735.1:0-3295 GCA_038523735.1 Cyanobacteria bacterium J06626_18
GTTTTGGCGATGTAGGTATCGGTAACGGGGATATAGGCTTCCGGTTGATAGTAGTCGTAATAGCTAATGAAGTATTCCACCGCATTATCGGGGAAAAACTCACGCAGCTCATTGCACAGCTGTGCCGCCAGCGTTTTGTTGTGGGCCAGGACGAGGGCTGGTTTGCCAATCTTGTCGATCACCCGTGCCATGGTATGGGTTTTGCCAGTACCCGTCGCTCCTAGCAGCGTCTGATATTGATGGTCGCCTTGCAGATGCTTGACCAGCCCCGCGATCGCCTTGGGCTGATCGCCTTTGGGCTCAAACGGAGCTTGAATGTCGAAGTCGCCCATACCGCTTACCTATGCCACATAAATGCATTTGTTCTATATATCATGCCGAATTTTTACGGCAATGGCAGTGTCTCATATGACGAAATCAGAGATGCTGTGCCGACTCAATTAAGCTAACTGAGCTTGTAGCCAAGATGAGTGAAAAGAAAATAGCACTCGTTGAAGCTACTGTCGCTAAGCTGGAGCATATTGAGATATTACCCATGAGTACCCAGATCACAATTACCTTGCCAGATGATGTTTACCAACGGGCTGAACGCTTTGCGCGGTTGGCAAACCGAGATCTTGCGAGCATCTTAGCCGACACAATCCAGCTTTCTCTACTGCCTATCGCAGAGGAATCTCTGGACTTTGAGCCTGTTTCAACGCTTGCCAACGAAGCGTTACTGGCTTTAACTAAGCTAGAGATGGAGCCAGCTCAAGATTCGCGATTGAGCGAACTCTTGGACCAACAGCAAGCAGGTTTGCTTTCAGACAATGAGCGCTCAGAGCTTCAAGCTTTAATGCAGATTTATCAGCGGGGACTGCTCCGGAAAGCAACCGCCCTCAGTGAGGCTGTGAAACGTGGGCTGATAGAACCCCTACATCAGTGAGCCAGATTTCTGAGAAAATTCGGGAGCGGGTGAGGTTACAAGCCAACAATCAGTGTGGCTATTGTCGCAGTCATCAGAAGTATGTTTTAGGTGTCCTGGAGATTGAGCACATTGTGCCTAAAGCAGCAGGTGGATCTGACAACGAAGAGAATTTGTGGCTTGCTTGTCGTCTCTGCAATTCTTATAAGGGAATACAGACTCGTGCCAGCGATCCCCTGACAAATCGCAAGGTTAAATTGTTTAATCCGCGTCAACAGAAATGGGGCCTACACTTCATCTGGACAAACAAGGGAACCCACATTTCAGGAATCACTGCAACTGGTCGTGCGACTGTCTTGGCTTTACAGCTAAATAATCCCTATGCTGTGACAGTCAGACATGCCTGGATATCTGCAGGTTGGCATCCGCCGCGTGAAGAACGTAAACGCTGATCCAATTTGAATCCAAATAAGGTCCTGCTCTGTATTCTTTACAGACCTTATCCCCAGGGAACTTTATGCGACGGCACAACCAGCAAATTCATTTTCAGGGCATGCAAAAGGATGCGAAGCCCCAAATCGCCCTTCTGAGCGGACTCTGTGTTCTATTGATTAGCGCTGGCTGTAGCTCAGCACCGCCGTCTTCGACCGCGCCAACAGAGGCAGAGGCCGAAGCGCCACAGTCCGACATTGCGCTCGTATCAGAGCCAGGCTGGGATACCCCCGAGGTGAAAACCTTTGAGACTCAAAGTAGCGGTATTTGGGCGATCGCGCTTAGCCCTGACCAAACCCTACTCGCCGCTGCCAGTAACGACAACACTGTGCAGCTCTGGGATTTGGTGACGGGTGAGCTCGTCCAAACGCTTGCAGGCCATACAGACGCCGTCCTTGCAGTAGCCTTTAGCCCCAATGGGGAGCAAATAGCCAGCAGCAGCAAAGATAAGACGATTCGCCAGTGGACTGTCGCAACGGGCGAACTCACACGCACGATCAACGCTAACCCCAAGCCCGTTCGATCAGTCGTCTTTAGCCCCGATGGTGCCAAGCTGATCAATAGCAGCTGGGACAACACCATTAAAATTTGGGATGCTGCAACGGGTGACCTGATGGCAACCATGGAAGGACATAGCGAAGGCATTTTTGCAGTTGCTGTTAGCCCCGATGGCAAGACGATTGCTAGCGTTAGCCAAGATAAGACGGTCAAGCTCTGGGATTTGGCAACGGGCACAATCCTGGCAACCCTGAGTGGTCATACCGATAACGTGCGAGCCGTTGCCTTTAGTCCGGATAGTACGCTGCTGGCCACGGGGGGCGCCGATAATGAAATTAAGCTTTGGGACGTCGAAAATAGGGCTTTGGTGCGATCGCTCACGGGCCATACCGGACACATCAACACGGTCACTTTCAGCCCCGACGGCACCGCCCTACTCAGCGGCGCTGAAGATAAAACGGTCAAGCTTTGGAATGTCGAGGCTGGCATGGTTGTGCAAACTTTGGAGGGAAGTATCGGCGGCGTCAACTCCGTAGCCTTTACTCAAGACAGCACAATGCTGGTCAGCGGTAGCGGTGCTGAAGATGGCGCGATCCGAATCTGGCGTCCGTAACACCGCGCTTAGCCCTCATTTTGATGCCAATGGCAGTGTCTCGCGTGACGAAAGCGGCGGTGCCGTGTCAACCCAGTTAAGCTGACTGGGCTGTAAGCAAGACTTTCCAGGGTTGGCATCCACCCGTTGAAGAAGGTAAGCGCTGAATTTCTTTGAGTCCAGCAGGTACCCTTGAAGATATTCAGACTAAATACCTCGCCAATGGGACTCGGTTGGGTTGGCTACTGAATCGTAAGCCCCGCACGGTTGAAATCTACCGACCGAATCAACCTGTGGAGACCGTAGAGCGACCAACCCAGCTAGCGGGTGAGGATGTCTTGCCAGGCTTTAAACTGCAGCTATCGTGGATTTGGTAAAGCGATCGCGCCTTCCACTTCGCCATCCCCTTGTATTGAAACGCTAGCGTCGCCGCCGCTTCAAGAACCTGAAGCCGCCCCAGAGTCCACCTGCACTCAGCAAGGCTAACCCGAGGTTGGGTTCTGGCACAGGTGCGTACTTGAAGACTTCACCCTCCAGAGCCGGGACCAAATCTGGCGATTCACGAAACATCGTCGCCTGCTCAAAGGAATAGGCCAACCCCAAAAGGTTTGATTCACTGTAAGGACGCCCCGTAAACGATAGAGTCACGGGTAGCCCCTGAGAGCCAAACCCAGCCGGAACCGTGACATCGGGCAGTCCGGTTGAGCTAGCGAAGAGAGCCTGGCGGGCAGGGGGATTACCAGGAGGATTTACAAAGGTGGGGTCATCCACGCCGATGGGTGGACGGGCAAACGTATCGACGGTGGGGA
>JBCBJE010000736.1:0-3294 GCA_038523735.1 Cyanobacteria bacterium J06626_18
GCAGAAGAACCTTGAACCAATCATCAACCATCAAGTACCAACCAAGAACCGAGAACGAATAACCAAGAACGAACAACCAAGAACGCCCTATTTCCTGTTCTCTATTCCCCCTCAAAGCGTATTTACAGTAACTCGCTCGCCATGGTTGTTGAGTGATTGGGAAAGGGCAACAAGAACCTTCACTAAGTCAGTTCCGACTTCACCTGATGAAATATCTGATGCCTGTTCGTGCTGTAAACAGTCTACAAAGTGCTGGCAGACTTGCTTGAGAGGTTCCGCGGTGGGAACGGCAATTTCCTCGCGGGCGAGTCCTGTAGGCGTAAAGTACTTGCCCGCGCGTTCAAAGTGTCCCCGCTGCAGCATAAGGGGTGCCTGGGGCTGCATTTCGTCAAAAATGAGTGTACCGCGATCGCCCACGACACATAGCCGACGCTGCTTGTCCGGATTGCCCCAGCTCACATGAATGGTTGCTCGAAAACCGCTGGGATAGAACAACTGCAGCCATGCTGTGTCCGCTAACCCTTTGGGAAAGTGGCTGTTGGCAATACCCTCCGACTGCAGCCAGACTTGCCCCTGAGCCGAGACGGCACTGGGTTGCTCGTTGAGCCAGTGATTGAAAATCGCAATGTCATGGATAGATAAATCCCACAGCGCATCTACATCAGGTCGAACCGGCCCGAGATTGGTGCGGGTAGCGTAGCCGTATCGCAGAGTGCCAAGAGACTTTTTTGCAAGCACTGTCTGGCCTGTTTGCACTACAGGATGAAACAAATACGTATGATCGATGACTAACTGGCGCTGATGCTGGACAGCAAGTTTACATAGGCTTTCCGACTCGGCGACTGTCAAGGTCAGGGGTTTTTCAGCCAGAATGTGTTTGCCGTTAATGAGAGCCGTTTTGATGAGGCCATAGTGAGTTGCGGCAGGGGTTGCGATCGCCACCGCATCAATGTCGGATCGCGTCAGGACAACTTCGGCTGCAGAGGTCAGCTCGATTGCCGGTGACAGGCCAAACTTGTCGCGCACCCGCGTCAGCTTTTCATTCGTGGTGTCAACGACCGCCACTACATCTACCGTAGGTAGTGCCAGAAAATTGCGCAGCAAATGACTACCCCAACGGCCTACCCCAAATACGGCTAACCGGATGCGATTGTCGTTCATCATGTTTCTCACTGTCGAAGGTGCTCCCCTGAAGTGTGCCCCGGCGTTTTGGCCTAGCATCTACATCGGTATTTACGGAGTATTTGTGGATGACGTGGCAGCATTCAGAAATCCGAATTCAGCCGACTCCTGTCTCCTTTAGGAGCGATCGCTGCTTCCCTATGTCGGCATCCCCAAAGAAGTTTGACGCGGTTGGGAATTGTCTCGATGAGTGGTTCCATAGCGAGGCAATGTCTTTTTCAGCAGGAGCCGCTGCGGCTGCATATTCAAAAGCGAGAGCAGCGTTACCTCGGCACGCTGCAACCGATAGCCCATCTGCTCGTAGAGATGACGGGCGCGGCTATTGTCAGCCATGACGTGGAGATGAATTTCGCGAAAACCCCAATCAACTGCTTTTTGCTCTGCGGATTGTAGAAGCTGCCGTGCCACGCCGCGGCGTCGATACTCTTCGCGCACAGCCAAGTTGGAGAGATAAATCTGCTGTGGTTGATGGAAGGCGTACCAACTATAGCGGCGACAGGACATTTCTAATGTGCCGACAACGAGATCGTCGAGGTGAGTATGCCTAGCGGCGATCGCCGCTAGGCAGCGGTAATGCTTTTGGTTTGCCTGTAATCGCTGCTTCAGATCTTCGTAGATGCTGAAGCGAAGAACCGGATAAAAACACCGTCGCCATCCCAAAGGCGGGTAGAAACTTCCTGCCAAAACATCGGCAAGCTGTGGCAGGTCGTGGGTTTTGGCTGACCGAATGTGGCAAGGCATCGGGCTAGGGGAAACAAGTGAGGGCACTGGAGACCAGATTGGTAGAGTGACCATAGTGTCGATCATTCTAAGTGTGGGCATCCTAGTCAACGGGTGCCCGTTTCTCAGCTTCGACACAATCGTCAGTGTAGCGTCCGAAGCTAGGAACCTACATCACAGCCTGTCTGGAAATGTGCAAAATTTTCGGGGATCTTTGGGGAATCCCATCCTCAAATCCATCTCAGACTCCCAAACCCTGCAGCCAAATTCTGGTAGCAGGAGCGATGAACAGGGCCAGACCTTGAGAACTCCCCGGACTGACATTAGAAGAAACTGTAGTTTTTGGAAGGATTACTCTATCTTTTGAAAAGCTAGATGTAGCCGGATGTGTTGCACAATCTAAGACATTCGTCCCTTAGCCCTCTCAAGGGGGATAAGTCGTCATAATGGGGCATACACCCATCCCCCAGCGGTCGGAGTCGTCCAATCTGGTGCATACGGTTGTCTAAAGTTCAGCGTCGAGAGCAACGAGAAAAGCCCAAGCTTCTGGTCGTCGATGACGAGCCAGACAATCTTGATTTGCTCTATCGGACGTTTTATCGCGAGTTCAAGGTTTTGAGAGCTGAAAGCGGACACGTGGCTCTAGAAATCTTGGAAGAACAGCCGGATGTTGCTGTAATTATTTCCGACCAACGAATGCCGGGGATGAGCGGGACTGAATTTCTGCGACAGACTGCCGTTAAACATCCCAATATTATTCGAATTATCTTGACCGGCTACACCGATGTCGAGAATCTGGTGGATGCGATTAACGAGGGCAAGGTTTTCAAGTATGTGACGAAGCCATGGGAGGGAGATGACCTCCGTGCAGTGGTGATGCAGGCGCTGGAAACTCACCAAGTCCTGCGATCGCGTACTGAAGAACTACAGCGGATTTTGCAGCAGGAAAGTTTGCTCAACGCCATCACCGATACGATTCGCCGCGCCACCAATTCGCAGGAAATGCGGCAAACCATCGTCGAAACGATTGGCACACTGATGGGAGCCGATATCTGCGTACTACAGTCCTACAATACGACAGCCGCCACTGACTGTTCCCTATACGTGTCGCCCAAGCGGGCGCTGACGTGTGAAACGCTACAGCAATGGGAATCGCTCTTGGTTTGGCAGGTTTCCGAAGTGACGTCGCTGACGCCGACTACGATGGCTGAAATACCCGAGTTGACCGCTCAGTTGGCAGCTCACCAGGCTTTGGATATTCAGTCTACGCTACTAGTTCCTCTGATGGCGCCGCAGCGGCTGATGGCGGTATTGGCTGTGCATCATTGTGAGGTTGCTCGGGACTGGCACAGCTGTGCCAGTCCCGAGCAACCTCACAATGATGCACAGCCA
>JBCBJE010000737.1:0-3292 GCA_038523735.1 Cyanobacteria bacterium J06626_18
GGCACCTGCAAAAGCAAAAAAGATCGGTCAAGCCATCGATAGAATGGTTGCCGTGTGATATCAGGTGCATATTTGCCATAGTGGGTGCGATCGAATGAAAACGCCTGAGGACGCAATATCCAGAGCATGTGGCTCCACCAAAACCCACGCTTGGCAGAGTACGGATCCTGCTCTGTGTCTTCGGCGAAAGCATGGTGCTGGCGATGCCCCCCGACCCAGAAGATAGGTCCTCCCTGAATTGCTAGAGCCCCTAAAATCGCAATTCCGTACTCCAGCCACTTGGGTACCTGAAAGCTGCGATGACTTAGCAGCCTATGGTAACCCAGGCAGATCCCGATACCTCCAAATAACCAGTGAAGAAGAAGTGCCATCCCCAAAGCTGACCATGAGAAAAACCACGGGGCGAGTAATGCCAGACCATGAAATGCTGCAAAGAAACCGACACTTGTCCAGTTCCAGGGAGGCAGATGTCCGTTCTGTGCCTTGAATTGCGAAGTCGGTGCTGATGATGCTAACGGTGATGAAGCCATAAACTCCTCGTGTGGGTAAAAAGCATTCGCAGACACGACAACCCGGCTTTAAAGGGGTCAAACCGTAATTGCCATTCATGCAAGTGAGACTTACATTAAAATAAATTTAGCAATCATCCTGTAAATGTGCAAGCGGCACTTGCAATTCGTATGTCTTCACCTTCAACCCGTCAACGGCTGACTCAAGCTGCCCTAGAGCTGTTTCTATCGCAGGGAATAGGGGCCACCACCACTCGACAAATCGCTGATCAAGCGGGCGTTAATGAAGTGACGCTATTTCGTAACTTTGGCAACAAATATGGGCTGCTGCTAGCGATGCTGCAAGATGCCCCAACAGCCCTGGTAAAACCAAGTTTGAGGCCATCAGATACATCCTCAGAAGCCCTCAGAGAATATGCAAGTCAATGCTTGCAGGCCCTCGAACAAGTTGCCAGCTTTATCCGCTCTGTCATCGGCGAAGCGGATCAGTACCCCCCTGAGCATCGTCAGGCGTTACAAAAGCGTCTAGGCGAAATCAGACACGATATGGCTGATCATCTACAGCATCTTTGGGGAGAAGCGACACCTCGATTGCCTGCAGAGGAATTAGCCAGCCTTTTGGGGGCAGTGCTCGTGGGTTATACCCTCGTTGAAACGACGAGTGGTTATGCTTTGTGGGAAAATCGAGATGATTTTTTAGATGCAATAGTTAGCGTACTTGTGGAAGATTCTCCGCCCGTCACGGTTAACCTACCCGCACTCCAATCAGAACCTACATCACCTGAAACGCCCAGTATCGATGCACATGAACCCGCTGGTGATTTCATTGTTGATCTGCCGACTACCTGGGTTCATCACCTGATCAAACAAGCTCGAACTTTGAGCATTCAGGACCAAGCGATGGCGCTCGTCATGTTTGGAGCGGGACTACTGCCAGAAGAAATGGCTCGGTTAGAAAGATCGCACCAAACTTGCGATAAAACCCAGCATGTCTTGCGTTTGATCGGCCCCACAGGCTCCCGCCAAGTTCCTGTAAATCAATGGATCCTGGGCAAACGCTACGGCTCCTACACCAACAATCCGCTAACCAAATGGCTCAAAAGTCGAAAAGATGAAACCGCTGCTATGTTCATTAGTGAAGCAGGCACACCGATGACCGTAGTGGATATTCAGCAGCGTTGGGAGCTGTGGAGCCAAGGTCTAGATGTGGGAGGAACGCAACTTCATCCGGCTCAGGCTCGCCAAACCTGGTGTGTCGAGATGCTCATGCGTGGCATCAGCCTGGAAAACCTAAGCATTTTGACCGGATGCGATGTCTCGGAACTGCAGGTATATGCTCAGCGAGCCCGGGAAAAGGCTGCGATCGCCGCCGCTACTCAGCTGGATCGGAAGGTGGAGTGATGGAGAGTGGATGGAAGGGTGGATGAGTGGAAGGGCAGTGGGTGGAGGAATGAATAAGTAGGTGGAGGGGAAAGGGGAAAAGGAAAAAGGGGAATGGGAAGTCACATGACCAATTACCAATTACCAATTACCAACGAAGAACCCAGAACCATCAGATTAACCATCAATCAAGAACCCAGAACCATCAACATTCCATTTTCCTATAAATCAGACAATCCCAAGAGCCGCATGCCGGTATACTGTCCAGGGACCTCTAGCAGAGAAAAAAAACTTTGGGCGTAGACCTACGCAGCTACGTATACATTGACAGTTTGCAGCCTCAACATGCAGCCTATATGGGAACGGTCTCGGTAGGATTTTTACCCCTCCCTGGAGACACCTCCCTATGGATCGAGATTTCTCCGGGTATTGAAATCAACCGCCTGATGGACATTGCGCTGAAATCAGCGGTGGTGCGGCCAGCGGTACTCATGGTTGAGCGACTGTATGGGAACTTAGAAATCCATTCCAGCAATCAGGCTGAGGTTCGAGCTTCAGGGCAAGCGATGTTGGATGCTATTGGGGTCGATCGCCGCGATTGCCTGCGGCCTCGTGTCATTTCGAGCCAGGTAATCCGTAACTTAGATTCCCACCATGTGCAGCTGATTAATCGCAGCCGCCGTGGCAATATGATCGTGGCCGGACAAACGCTTTACGTGTTTGAAGTAGAGCCCGCCGCATATGCGGCCCTCGCTGCCAACGAAGCTGAAAAAGCTGCACTTATCAACATCCTGCAAATTACAGCTGTAGGTAGCTTTGGCCGCTTGTACTTGGGCGGTGAAGAGCGCGATATCTTAGCAGCTCAACAAGCGGTGTTATCGGTGATGGAATCTTTGCCAGGACGCGATCGCACGAGCGGTCGGAATGAGTAATTTTTTATCGTCATTTTTTAGCAGCAAAGAGCTTTGTCAGTTTTTGGGACCGACGCTGCAGACGAGCTAGCAGAGAATCATCAATTTCGACATCATAGATTTGTCGAGGATCGGCTTGACTCAGCAAAGATGCAACGTACCCAAAAGAGGACTGAGAAGAAAATACCAGACTGTTGCACTCTGACAGAAGATAGAGGTCGGTTAAGGCTTCCACACCATTCTGGTAGCGATTAGGACAGTTATCCCAGTTTTGATGCATACGCTCTCCCTGAGGAGGGAACCACTTATCTACAGTCACGACTCTAGGAAGCTGCTGCTTTAATTGCTCAACAACGGCCTGCGAATCCGTTGCAAGAAAAACAGTCGCATCTTTGTTTTTACCCACTACGCGCTTTACATTACTAATGAGTTTCGTAAGTGGCACCTTGATGTCTGTGTGGCGAACATGGACACCGATAGTGTTAGCCGAGA
>JBCBJE010000738.1:0-3290 GCA_038523735.1 Cyanobacteria bacterium J06626_18
CGAAATGTCCTCAAGCAGAATGTCACTCACCTAACCAGCATGATCGCCTTACCGCCCCAACCAGAGATGTGTGTACACCGTAGGTAGATGAGTGGATGAGTCTATGGTGTACATACAAGTCTTCCCTTAACCCCCACCCCATCGGAGAATCCAAGTTCTTCAGTTAAATGACCTCTCGGCGATTAGGTTATTTGGGGCTATCAGATGCTGTGTATTCGTGAATTTCCATCATCGGAAAGATCATTTTGCTGATAATAACCACTAATTTTCTAGCCTCCGACTATTGCTATGAGACAGAAATGCAGCGGGCGGTGCAGCGTCACAAAGAGGGTACTACCCGAGTTATTCCGATTATCCTCAAGCCTTGTGGTTGGAAATATAGCGAGTTCAAAGTGCTGCAGGTGCTGCCCAAGGAGGGTAAGCCAATCAGTCGTTGGCAAGACCCTGCGGATGCCTGGTTTGATGTCGAAGAAGGCATTCGGAAGGTGATTGAAACGCTGTGGCAGCAGGAGCAAGATGGGCAAACACAAGTTATAGAAACCGGAACTCTAGGCTCTAAAGATATCTTCACACAGCTAGCCGAACTACCCAAACTGCAGACCATTCAATTTCATACCCAAACTCTAAGTTTGCAATCTGGTAGCTTGTTTGGGTTGGGTAAAAAGTGGACGAGGAGCACTCAGTCCAAACAGGCAACGCAGCTCTCGGAAGGCTTAGGTAATGGTGTTGCCCTAGACATCGTCAAAATTCCAAGGGGGCAGTTTTGGATGGGTTCGCCGGATGGCGAGGGTTATGACAGGGAACGCCCTCAGCACTCGGTCGAGGTGTCCGAGTTTTGGATGGGCAAGTATGCGGTGACGCAGGCCCAATGGACTCGGGTTGCTGCTTACCCCAAAGTTGAGATGGACTTGGAGCCTTTTCCAGCCTATTTCAAAGGCGATAACCGTCCGGTGGACCAGGTGAATTGGGAGCAGGCGGTGGAGTTCTGCAAGCGACTTTCACGCCGTGCTGATCGTACCTATAGGTTGCCGAGCGAGGCTGAGTGGGAATATGCCTGTCGAGCCAAAACAACCACTCCTTTTTGCTTCGGCCCAACGATTACACCTGACTTAGCTAATTGTACCTATAGGAAGGGGCTAAACGGTTTCCATCGCAGGCAGACAACAGATGTAGGTAGTTTTCTACCAAATACCTTTGGCTTATACGACACGCACGGCAATGTCTGCGAGTGGTGTCAGGATGTATGGCACGACAATTATGAAGGGGCACCAGTGGATGGATCAGCATGGCTGGCTGGTGCAGAAGATCAGGATAGACGAGTTCTGCGCGGTGGCTCTCGGTTCGCCTATCCTAATGACTGCCGCTCAGCACATCGTATCTCCCTTCCGCTTACATGCGCGGGTATCTCCTTCGGGATTGATTTCCGCGTGGTGTGTGAGTCTGCGTAGTACTCCCTATTTGCCAGCGGTGTCGCTTGCATCGCTGCTTTGAGCAACCGGACAATCCGCCTGATAGCCCATTCATGGATCGGGTCAGATGGCGGCATTTCGTAAAGCTCGCCGTCAATGAGTTCGTAGCGATCGCCCTCGCCAAAGAAGCCAGCCGCATCGGCAGTATACACAAGTGCTTCCGTTTACCTGGGTCGTCCAGTAATAGGACTGGTTTTGAAAGTCGGTGCGGTAGCTGGGGGCATCGGTAACGGCTGCGTTACGGCATGCTTCTAGTTTACTTAGCAGGCGGTAGCGCTGGGTAGTGGAGTATAGCCGTCGCTAAGTCCGTTAGGACAAGACGGCGAAGCCATCTGGCCGCACGCTGAGCAATCGGATGCTACTCGGTGTCCTAGCCTCGATGGCTCAAGCTATATATCGGGTCTCAAACGCAGACATAATTTTTAAGATAAAAACGAACAACGAACAACGAATAACCAATAAGATGCTCGACCAATCCATCCAATTCCTAACGCCAGAAGAATCGGCAGAAGTCGATAAGGCCCTGTTAACTTCGCCCGAGAAGTTTCTGGCGCGGCTAACGATTTCGACGGCCAAGCTGCTGCAAGCGATCGCCCGCGACCTCGACACCCCCGTCGAAGCGCTCACCCCCCAGCAAATCATCACCTGGCTCGAAGCCGACTCCAAGCGCAAACGCGAAGAAGGCGTCGATGCATCAGTTTTGAAATGGGAAGCCACGGATTTGAATACGTTGACGGGTGAGTCATGATGTTATTAAGAGCAGGGAACAGCAGAGGGGATTTAAGGATTGACAGGGTAAGGGGAAAAGGCAAAAGCGGAAGGCGGAGTTACGTGACCCATCACCCATTACCCATCACCCACTACCAACGAACAACCCATCCCCTATCTTAAATTTCCTAGCAACTCAGCCCCTAAATTGGCTTAGCTATGCCAACGTTGGGGGAGATTAAGGCTGCTTCAGGATTTGAGGCTGGCTGTTTGAAGGTAAAGAATAGGAGCTGTTCACCAGCGGCTGCATAACTTCGGCTGTTCACTGACTGACCGAGTATGTCGATGGATCCTCAAATGCACGGACGTTTGCCTACAGAAACGCTATCGTGGCTATGAGAGGGGCCTTGCTGGAGGAGCGCCTCACCGTGTTTAAACCAAGTCGAAAGGAAATGCAGAGCCATGGGGTTGTTTGATCGAGTCAGCCGAGTCGTTCGCTCTAACTTGAATGCTGCCGTGAGCAGTGCGGAGGATCCGGAAAAGATCCTCGACCAGGCCATTATTGACATGCAGGAAGACCTGGTGCAGATGCGTCAGGCCGTAGCAAAGGCGATCGCCTCTCAGAAGCGGGTTCAGCAGCAGTATGAGCGCGCCCAATCGGAATCTAATACTTGGCATCAGCGAGCCCAACTGGCCCTACAGAAAGGGGATGAGAGTTTAGCTCGTGAAGCGCTGACTCGCAAAAAAGCTCAGTCCGAAACGGCCAATGCTCTGAAAGCACAGTTGGATACCCAACTGGCGCAAGTTGATCAGCTCAAGAAAAATCTCATTGGCTTAGAGAGCAAAATTGCCGAAGCCAAGACCAAGAAGGACATGCTCAAGGCTCGTGTCAGCGCAGCCAAGGCCAACGAGCAATTGCAACAAACGATAGGCACTCTGGGCACAGGCACTGCTATGAGTGCGTTTGAACGCATGGAAGAAAAAGTGCTCATGATGGAAGCCAAGTCCCAGGCAGCTGGTGAATTGGCTGGAGCCGATTTGGAAAGCCAGTTTGCGGCACTAGAAGCAGGCGGCGATGTCGATGCTGAATTGGCAGCGATGAAAGCCCAACTA
>JBCBJE010000739.1:0-3287 GCA_038523735.1 Cyanobacteria bacterium J06626_18
CCTCACAACGCATTCGTCACGCCCGTCAGATTTCAACCGTAAGCAGACTTTACACATTACCAGACGCCTATTGGGGATCGGTGAAATATCTGGAACCAGATGTTTCTGGGTTACGACTGCTGCTTTAGTCATACGTCCCTGGCAGAGTTCTTTCAGTTTTATCTGTGGCCTTGCCCAAGGCTCATTCAGACATGCGATCGAGTTCCAGCCTTCACCTATCTTTGGGCCTACAAACCTATGAGTGAATCCATCACGACGCCTCGCGAGTGGACCGTTGATCAGACTGCGGAGGAGAATAATGCGCGATGCCATACGGGCGTTGCCGTATGCATCCATGGGCACTTCTATCAGCCGCCTCGGGAAAATCCCTATCTGGGAGCCATTGAGTGTCAGCCGGGAGCAGCGCCCTTCCACGACTGGAACGAGCGCATTCACCACGAGTGCTATCGGCCCAATGCCTTTGCCCGTGTGCTGAATGAGCATGGTGAAGTCATCGACATTGTGAATAACTACGCCTACATCAGTTTCAACATTGGTCCCACGCTGATGAGCTGGTTGGAACGCCATGATCCCGAGACCTACAGGCGCATTTTAGAAGCTGATCGCGCTAGCTGCGAACGGCTCGCAGGGTATGGTAACGCGATCGCCCAGGTCTATAACCACATCATCTTGCCGCTGGCGAGCGATCGCGACAAGCGTACTCAAATTCGCTGGGGGAAAGCTGATTTTGTCGCTCGGTTTGGTCGTGATCCCGAGGGTATTTGGCTGGCTGAGACGGCAGTAGATTATCCGACGCTGGAAGCCCTGGTAGATGAAGGGTTCAGCTTCACGATTCTGGCTCCCTCACAGGTGCAGAGCTGTCGTCCTATGCCAACGGGAGACGACCCTGATCCCAAGTGGCATCAGGTGGGTGGCGGTCAGATTGATCCCACGCGCCCCTATCGCTGCTTCTTGCCGAGTCGTCACGCTGATGGCTCACCGCGCTACATCGACGTGTTCTTTTACGATGGTCCGATCTCGCGCGATATGGGCTTCAACGATGTGTTGGAATCGTCGCAACACTTTGCGGGGCGCGTTGGCCAGGCTGTGCGTGGGGATCATCGTCCTTCCCAACTGATTGCCGTAGCGACGGATGGCGAAACGTTTGGACATCACCGGGGCGGGGCTGAAAAGACCTTAGCTTATGCGGTGACGAAGGAATTTTCGCAACAAGGCTGGACGGTGACGAACTTCGCCCACTACTTACACTGCAATCAGCCTACCTGGGAGGCGGTCCTGAAGCCGGTAACCGCTTGGAGTTGCTCTCATGGGGTCGATCGCTGGCAGGATGACTGCGGCTGCGGGGGCGGTGGTGTCTGGCATCAGCAGTGGCGACGTCCCCTGCGCAATGCCCTAGACTGGCTACGGGATGAACTAGCCGAGATCTTTGAAGCGACGGGATCGCAGTTCTTTAGGGAGCCGTGGGCGGCACGCGAAGACTATGTGGCGGTAATTCGCGATCGCAGCCAAACTAGTCGCGATCAGTTATTTGCGGCCCATCAAACCCATGAACTCAAGCGTACAGAGCGAGTTGATGCCTTGCGTCTGTTGGAGATGCAGCATCATGCCCTGCTGATGTATACCAGTTGTGGTTGGTTCTTCGAGGAACTCTCGCGTCCTGAAGGCACTCAGATTTTGCGCTATGCGGCCCGCGCCATTGAACTTGCCGGCGAAGTGGCGGGTGTTGAACTGGAGTCAGAGTTTATTCGACGTTTGGAAACGGCTCCCAGCAATGTGCCCCAGTTTCGCGACGGAGCGGGTGTGTATCGTCAGCTCGTTACACCTTCGCAAGTCAGTCTGGAACAAGTGGCAGCTCACTATGCCATGAGTTCTCTCTTCACTCCTTACCATCGGGAACAGCGTCTCTACAGCTACACAGTGCATCAAGAAGACTACCAGATGCAGCGCATGGGACCGCTCTCTCTTGCCGTCGGTCGCCTGCAGATTACTTCCGACGTGACCTGTGAGCGTACGGACGTGAGTTTTGCGGTGCTGCATTTGGGCGGTTGGGATTTCCACTGCTGCGTGCAAGGTTTCCGGCGTCGGTTGGATTATCAACGGGCTAAGGATGCGGTGATGGCAGCGTTTGCCGAGGCCAGTGCCGCTCAAGCCATTGTGGCGATCAATGCGGCCTTTGGCGATCGCGCTTACACGTTGCAGACGCTGTTTGCGGAAGAGCGGCATCGGATTATGCAGCTCCTGAGTCAGGAAACGCTGCAGCGGCTTGATCAGCTCTACACTCAGGTGTACCGCGATAACTATGGCTTGTTGAAGGCTTTTCACCGGGATGGATTGACGGTGCCTCAGGAGCTGCAGGTGGCTGCCGAGGTGGCAATCAAGCATCGGGCGTTGGAGGGTCTGCGGGCGCTGGAGCAAGAAACCAGCGATCCCGAAGGGATTACCTTGGGGCAAGGAATGATGCGGTTGCTGGAACTGGAGGCGATCGCCCACGAAGCGCATCAGTTTCGCTGTAACTGTGTGATACCTGAAGGGCAGCGGATTTTAGAGCAGTTGATTTTGCAATCGCTACGTCGCTTCCTTAGCGATCCCAGCCCGGATACGCTTTCAGAGGATGTTGATTGGCTGCGACGGCTGGTCGACCTCGGGAATAATCTGGGGGGGATCACCTTGGTGCGATCGCAGGAGTTGTATTGGTCGCAGCTGAGTATCTGGATTGGGTTTCTGCGTAAGCTGGAGCCTGCTAAGGGGATGTCGATGTTGAAGCTATTGCTGAAACTGGGACATTATTTGGCGATCGATCCCGCTGCGTTGCTGGCGCATGGGGCTGATTTTTATCCATCGGTTTAGGAAAGTTTGCCTAGAATGCTGACTCTTTGATTTCATTGGGGCTGCACGGATTGCCTCTCCAAGCAGTTTTAGTGTTTGCCCCTAACGCAGATTTGCTTATCTAATACACTCTGTTTTAGGAGACTTGTAGAAAGAAGCAGACTGATCGGAACGTTGGGTCTCGTACTCAAAACCAACCTACGCTCGTGTATTCATGTCAAGAAATCCTCTAAGAGGAGTTCATACCCCCTTGGGACGCCTATTTCGTCGTTGAATATAAGTTTTCTCCCGCAAGAGTATCAGAATCGATTGGGTTAAGGTGATTGACCTGCACTAGCGTAGAGCATCTCTTCGTTCTAAACTGCCTCGAAGGGATGCTCTACGGTATCAGTCCCCAAAGACTTTTCTAGATCCCTAAAGTTTTTTCTCCTGTAAATTCCGGCTGTAGCGAAGCGCTACAG
>JBCBJE010000740.1:0-3286 GCA_038523735.1 Cyanobacteria bacterium J06626_18
GGCCCCCGCTTCTGACTGTTGCCGGGGACAGTGCGCCCGGGCCACGGCGCGATTCGACTGCAGCGCCAGCGTCTCAAAATCTTCTGGCGTCACCGCCCGTTCTCGCGTGCGCAGAAAACTCGGCACCCGAATCACCGCTTCTTCCAACGATTCGGCATCGGCCCCGTTGATAGCCGCCTGATGGTTTTCCACCTGGGTTACATAAGGCACTGCTGATTTCAGAATTCGCAATGTGCCCCGTTGGACGTTCCCCTGTGCCCCGCCGCCTGTACGATAGGCTGCCATGCGTAGTGTGGCCCCTCGCTGCGGCACCGCACCATACTGCCGCTCCAAAGCTTCCAGGCTAGACAAGTTTTCGGAGTCAGGCGTTGCCCCCTGCATCTGAATCTGCCGCCGCAACTGGGTCTCTTCCCGAAGCTTGGCCGGTTCCCGAATCAGCGGCCCAAACTGAATTTGCCCAGTGATGGAGTCCAGCGTGTAGTGGCGATCCTCCGGCCCCGAATCAGAGAAGTCCTGCACCTCCTGCCAGACCTCTTCCTGCAAGCCTACCGATGAGGTGACAATCAGGTGTTCCTCTTCACGTCGGGGTAGCACCGACCCGTTTTGCAGCTGAAAAGACTGCCCTGGTTTACCGGTGCTCTCGCCCAGCAGTTCATTCACGATCAACCGACATTGACTCACCTGTGTCGTGCCACCAATACTTTGGGCGTTTAGCGCCGTGAGTTGAGGGGAACGGCTGTAGCCTGCCTGAGTGGCATCCCGCGAGGCCGTATAGGCGCAGCGCAGCCAGCGACCGTGATAGTTGGCAAAGTAAGTTGCAGGCCAGTGAATCGGCAAATGCAGCCGGACTTCGGCCTGACAAATCCCCGATTGTGTTCCAGGTTGTCCCCCGTCATCAAAGCTAAAGCCCCGTGTGCCATCATCGGTCGGCTGGTGCAAAATGGGCTGCCAGGTGAGGCCATCCCAAGCTTCCCACTGCAGCGGCGGATCATCGGGATTGATGCCGGTTGACCCGGCGGCTTCCCCCTCGACATCCAGCACAATCACGTTGCCATCTAGCGGTTCCGCCGGGTCGAACACCAGATAAAAGCAGTTGCCGACTTCAGGATAGGCTTGAAAAATGGATTGTCCTGGTCCTGTCCAGCGCCCGTCCAGCGCCTGGGTCCACAGATTGATGAAGCGATCGCGCAGCCGCTGCGGCTCCCCTGTGGTTTCTTCTGCTGTTAGAAAGTGTACGATGCGCGGCACTCCCACCGCCAGCGCAGTGTCCGTGCTGAAAATAACCGCCTCTTCCGTTTCTGTCCGCTCCGTCGCCACTTCCGTCCCTTCAGGGATCTCTGGAATCCGCTCCTGGGCGCCCTGGGGCCGACTTAGATAAAAGGTGACTTCGGTGTGGGCGGGAGCAGGAGGCTGGAGCCGAATTCCGAGCAGTTCCAGAAACGCAACATAGTTGCGTCGGGGTACTTGGTTGAACCGCAGCAGCATCTGGTCCGTCAGCCAGGAAAACAGCTCAATCAGCGTAATCCCCGGATCTGCAGGGTTGTGATTTGTCCACTCGGGACAATAGCGCGGAATGCGTAGGACGCACTCATCGACTAAATCTTTGAAGGTGCGATCGTCTAGATCTGATTTGGGCAGATTGGGCAAAAAATCAAACTGCATAATAACGGTGGCTACTCCTGTCCATCTGGAGGCAGTAGATAGAAGGGATAGACTAAACTTCGGCGGTCGTGAGTATCTTTCGGAAAATACGTAATCCTGATATCCACCCGACCCTGTACCGGATCCGGATCAGTGCGAATATCATCTATGGTGATGCGCGGTTCCCACTGCTTAAGCGCTTCTTCGACGTAAAGGCGCAGCAAAAGCAGTGTTTGTGTATTCAGCGGCGCAAACACCAATTCCGCAAGCCGCGACCCAAAATCAGGCCGATACACCCGCTCCCCGACATTGGTTCGGAGAATCAGGTAAATGGATTCCTCAATATTAGTGCTGGAACCGCTGAGCTGCAGTCCTCCCTGCACGTTTGTCCGTGTGGGAAACGCAATGCCCTGCCCAATCTGTTTTTCAATTTCTTGTGATCGATCGGCCATCAGATGTGCTGTCAAGTGGGTAGAGGTGACGCAGATCCCTGATTGCACATTGGCTGACTAGCATCATAGTCAAAAGCGGACCAGCGATTCAGGTTACGCAACGGAATCGCAACAGTCATGCTGTTTACAAGATTGTCAGGCGATAAGTGCGATCGCTCAACGCCCTCACTTTACAGTGACCAGACAACAAAATCAGCACAAGACACAGACCATAGCGGAGGTATCGTTTTGCCCAATATCTTCGCGTCGCATCGCATCCTCAATGCCGACTTCAAAGAGCTCTTGTAGTCTTGAGGAGAATGATGCCATATGGGGGCTTAAAGACTGTGTTTGGTATTGACAGTATTCTTAGTCTTACGGTTGTTGCAAACATAGTTCTGCATCCAACCGATATGAATATACGTTTGTTATCCCAGCTATTCTTTGGAACCGGTATCGACGCAATGGACTTGCCCACTCATCCCTTACCCCCTCGACTGGATGAGGAATCTCAATCCAGTGAAGACTATGAGCAAGCCGTTCAGTTTTATGCAGGTGTCTACTTTGTAAGAGAGCTATACAAAGAGGGTGATCTCACCTTTGAAGAATGCATGGCGAAAGCCAGCACATACTCTATGCCTGAGAACTTAGCACTTGAGGCGGAGAAGCATGACTTTTCAGGCTATGGCGACCGTTGGGCTTATCCATTCTGTGTCGGCATTGAGCTAAACGACATTTTCTTTCCGGCTGAACCAAAGTAGTGACTGGAGTACGCGCTTACTCCTCACGCTGTGGCTTCGCTAACCACTCGCGCAAATCCTCTATTCCTTCAAAATCAAACAGCGCCTCTCCTAGACTCTCCAGCACCGCCAACTCAAGCCGATTCACCTGCGTCTGTAAATCTTCTGTCAGTACTCCCAGCTTACGCCCAAGTAGTCGCAGAATCAGGGCCGTTTCCCGCTCAGCTCCCTCCTCAAGACCTTGGCGACGAGCTAACTTCAGAGCGTTGCGCTGGTCGTGCAGAAACATCTCCCAATGCTCCAAATCCTCTAGCTCTTCTGGCGTTAGATTCGCTTGGTTGGCAAACTCAAAGGCTTGCTGTAACGCTGGGACGTCGCTCATCTCACTCGGAACGGCTGCTAACTCTTTGGCATACTTGAGGAAAAACAACCACTGCTCCTTCAGATTGCTGAGGTCTTCGACAGACTGCTCAA
>JBCBJE010000741.1:0-3282 GCA_038523735.1 Cyanobacteria bacterium J06626_18
AACCTGCTTGCTGGCAGAGATGAATAATCTGGTCATAGAGGTAAGGCCCTTCTCGACGAGGGAGCAAGATAAACGACTCCGTGGCTAAGTCACTTAAGGTCAGCGGCTGACGCAGAGCTAAGGGATGATCTTGAGGGAGGGCAACGACCCAGGTTTCTGTATGTAAGGGGGTTATTGCCAATAGCTTTTCATCCACTGGGGGGTAAAGAAACCCGACGTCAAGCTGGTGCGCCCGAAATGCCTCAACCTGCTCGTGCGTACATCGTTCTGTCATCGTCAGTTGAACATCGGGATAACGGTTGCGAAACTCACGCACAATTTTGGGAACAACGCTCCTCAAGGCTGAGGTTGTAAAGCTCAATCGCAGGTGTCCCATTTCACCCCGGGCGGTTCTTCGAGTGGTTGAGACTGCTTGCTCTACATGCTGAAGAATCTGCTGAGCATCGGCCAAGAACGCTTGTCCCGCAATGGTCAGTCTGACACTGCGCTTTGTGCGATGGAAAAGCTGCACCTCTAGCTCAGCTTCCAAAGACCGGATCTGGCGGCTGAGGGCAGGTTGTGTCATGTGGAGTCGCTCAGCCGCTCGACCAAAGTGCAAGGTGTCTGCGACGGCAGCAAAGTAGCGAAGGTCCCGGATTTCCATAGTTGATTAATACGCTCAAGGCATTAATTGCCAGTAAAACAGGCATTGGACAGCATTAGTCCCTGCTCCTATGGTAGAAGACGTGGGCCATCACCCCACTGAACCATAGCCACCAATCCAGATTGAAGCTGGATGACTACACACCTGTAATCACCATGAGAGGACCGTTTACAAGCAAAGCAGTTTTTCTCAAATGGATAGGGCTATGTTTAAGCGCAGTTGTCTTAGCGATCGCGCTGTCCCACAGTTTGGATTTCTCTCCGTCTCCGGTAGCTTCTGTTATTGATTCGGTCATATTGGGCAAGCCGATAACATTTCAAAATGCTGAAGCGAGTAAGTTCGCAGTGCAAGAGCGCTATGGTCGTCGCTGGCGGCACTATGCAACGGTTGCTCGCAATGATGATACGTTTCGGCAAATGTTTATTGAGGCTGATGTGGTGGACCACATCGAGGCTGGGCAACCCTTGCCAGACGGTACGCTCATTTTGATGGAAAGCTGGTACTCCCCGGAGGCCCTCAGCATCGTCTTCATCAAGCAAAAGCTCAATGGAACCTGGCTGTATGGCTCTTTCAATCCGACTCAGCCAAATTATCAGGTGAGCGATCTCAGTAGCTGCCATAGCTGCCATGCGCCCTTTCCAGAAACTGACTTCACCTTAACCAAGCCATTGCTAGAAGCTGCTGTACAACAGCAAGTACTGCAAACGGCCTATTGCGATCTGCCTGGTCGCAGCCCCTGCGCCCCCGGAGTGTATCTCCCTGAGTCTGAGGCATCCAGCTAATTCTGTTCGATTGAGATCAGTCACATCCGCCTTAGAGGCAGGTAACCCCCTGTCTCGCCAGTTTCGCCATCCTAATTTTTTCGTGAGGAGCAAGTTATGAGGTATCAGCGTCTAACAAAGCGTCGTGATGTTTTGCGCGGAGCGATCGCAGCCTCCACCACAGCAGCCATCACCCTTGCCCATTCCTATACTCCGCAGGTTGCCAATGCTCAGCCAGCAGAGTTTCAATGGCGCATGGTTTCCCGCTGGGACGATCAATTTCCTGGCCAACTGGTAGCTGCTCGACGACTGGCAGATCGTATTGCCGCGATGAGTGCTGGACGGTTAATTATCGACGTACTTCCTCCGGATGAAGTGGTTCCCTTTCCAGAAACGAAAACTGCAGTCAGTGATGGCACCATTGAGATGAGTCGCAGCCTGTCTTATGATTGGCGCGCCCAATCTCCTGTACTAGAGGTGTTCATGGTGCTGCCCTATGGGTTTACGCAGAACGAGATGAGCACATGGCTGTACTATCTGGGTGGCCAAGAACTTTGGGATGAAGCCTACGCTCCCTTTGGAGTGAAAGCCTTTCCAGCGGGATCTCTGGGCGCTCAGTCATTCGGCTGGTTTAGCAATGAAATTAACAGTTTGAGTGATTTACAAGGTCTGCGATTCCGCACAACGGGAGTCGCGATGGATGTCATGTCTAAATTAGGGGCTGCCGCGACAACGATGGGTAGAACAGAGATTGGTCAGGCTTTTCAAGCAGGCGAACTCGACGGATTTGAACTGGGCGGGCCGCTGGTTGATATGCAATACGGATTACATGATCTAGGTGCTCCCTATTATTACTTTCCTTCCTACAATCAACCCTCAGGGCTGGTGGAACTAGTAGTCAATCGTGCCCAGTATGAAGCGCTTCCTCCGGACTTACAGCAAATCATTGCGATCGCGGCCCAAGCTGAATACGAGCAGGGCTTAGCCGAAGCCAACGTCGGTAATGCTCAAGCACTCCATACGTTGGTGAATCAGCATCAGGTCCAGGTGCGCCAATTACCCCCTGATGTACTAACCGCCCTGGGCAATGCCTCGGGTGAAGTGATTGCGGATATGCGATCAGCGGGTGACCCATTGATGCAGCAGGCCATCGATTCTTTCTTAGCGGCTCGTCAGTTATTAAAGGAGTGGAGCCAAGTCAGCGAACAAAACTACCTGAACGCTCGCGGGCTAGACTTCCCGTACGGTTGACAACCAATAATTGCGCTGGTGCATCATCAGTAAGTGATCGTTTTCGATTAGCCCAATAAAAATGGACGATACTGGGCTCGAACCAGTGACATCCTGCTTGTAAGGCAGGCGCTCTACCAACTGAGCTAATCGTCCGTTCTCCACAGTTTATAATCATAGCAAATGAAACCGCTATCCTGCTTGCTCTTTCCACAAAACTCTCATTGGATGCTCAAGGAGAAAACTCACCTTGGCATTCTTCTGCTATGAATTGCCATCGGCCTGAGCGACGGGTGAGCTTACCTAAGCGATCGCGCTTCATCATTAACCTCAAAGTCCCTGATTTATGCGGCAAACAGGGCGCAAAATGGTGTCTTCAGAAGCGTCAATCAGCTGAAACTTAACGATAAAGTCAACCAGCGTGTTCTGCTTGCGGAGCTGAATTAGGGTTTCGAGAGCTTGGTGTAGCAGTTCTGTTTCCGTCTCAGCAGAAGTCAGACGCAATGCCTCTTCTACCAGCGCGTCATCCAGTTCAACGTTCGTTTGCATTGCCTTCTGTATAGGGTGTACCTCAGTACAGGACAAAAGCTTGAAATATTGACCAAGAAAGGGTTTCACTAAGGTTTCGACACTCTCAATGAAACCCTC
>JBCBJE010000742.1:0-3281 GCA_038523735.1 Cyanobacteria bacterium J06626_18
CAGGCCAATATTTGGCGTAGAGAACTTCAGGAAGCCATCCGCCGCGGTCAGCGCGAGCGCGAGCTCGCCTATCTCCGCCAAGCCCTGCTCTACAGTATCGTGGTGCTGCTGGTTGTCATAGTGGCGATCCGGGTCTTTCAACATCGGCTCGCGTAACCGTGACGAGAATATCGTTGCTCTGTCGGCTTTTTAAGCAAACCTGGTTATTGCACTCGTCAGCCTCTCCATCGAATCTTTCTTTACGCGTTGATTCGCCAGTTGACTGTCCCTGTAGGGTAGAGGATTCATCAGATTGTCGGTTGTCTACCACTTGGATTTCAACCAACGGTTCAGACTGCCCAACCTCCTCCTGCAGTAGCTCATTGATAACGGCAGCCCGTTGGATTGCCGTTAAGTTTTCAGTCCCGTGGACTTCAAAAACGACCCGACCGTCCACCACAACTGAAGCTGTTCCCCTCGGTTTCAGCGAAGCTGATTGCGAGAGCACTGGCTGAGCCCACAATACCCAAAGTAGAGCGAACAACGCTAAAAGCAAACGACTCCATCGCAGCCATGGGCGGGACCGATGTCTTAGTCTGTGGGGTCGTGATATAGCCGATTTAGGTTTCATGCAATCAGGCTCTAGGGGCTTGAGAAGATTCCCACAAACTAGTCTGAACGTCTGGAGGCGCTGTCGAAGACGGTGGCACTGAGGGCCGGAACTGTTCTAAGAGTAGTTGGGCTGCTCCCCATATACCCACTCCTAGCAACAGGAGCATAATGGCCCCCAGTAGCCAGATCAGCATGGCGTTAGGGGGGCCTTTTCTGGCAGGCTTTGCCAAGGGCTCTTGGTCAAGATTCAGCTCAGTGCTGCCAGTGGTGTCACTATCCAGAATCGTTACCGTAATCTTGAAGGGGCCGATTCTAAGCGTGTCTTTACGGGTAAAGAACTGACCATCGGCACGGACTCTACGACCGTTGAGATAGGTACCATTAGCGCTTTTATCGGTGATGTAGAGCTGGCCGTGAAGCGTTGTGATTGATGCGTGATATCGCGAAACCTGATTGTTGGCTAGCTCTAGACAAGATACGGGTTGGTCGCCCCACTGTTCCGACATCTTGGCAGGTTCCCGTCCGATTACGACAGGAGCCTGCAGTGCCGTTCGATGGGATTTTCCGGTTATTGGATCTTCCCAACTGAGTTGAATTACAACTGGCTCGTCCAGCATAGGAACCCCTGCGGTTGTCACTCACACGACGGTTGCACTCAGACTCTAGCCTAATCACGGGTGGGATGGAAGCAACCACAACTTGCAAGGCCTTGAGCAAGTTGCACAAGGCCATACACACCGCGCATAGGTTAATAAAGCTCGTATTTATACTGAGCTCTCCACAGGATTTTCACAATTGCTCTCCATACTTAGACGTAGATCAACTTCATTACTTTGGACAGGGGCGATCGCGATTAGTTAAGAACTACATTGCATGTACGAACTAATACATACACTCTCTGCAATCTACCTGAAGGGCCTCTGATCCTACTTCAAAAATTTTCTAAAGGAAGCAATCATGACTAACACTGAATTAATTAGAGAGTTTTATCGCAGCTTGCGAGAGCACGATATTCAGACACTGCGGCAAATCTGCACGGACGATTTGGAATGGATTGAGTATGAGGGGTTGCCTGACAGTTGTCTTTGGAAAGGGGCAGAGGCCATTTTCACCAAGATTACTCAGGGCGATCGCGATCAGTGGGAAGGGCTGACCTACGAAATCGAAGAAATTCTCGAAACGGATTCGGCTGTGGTTGTTTTGGGTCATCAGGAAAACCCTTCTCAATCCACCTCTCAAAACGCGACGACTGCTCACGTCTATGACATTCGCGACCACAAAGTCTGGCGCTTGCGAATGTTTGACCATGCGCATCTCATGCTGCAAGCCGTAGCTATGGCCACAGGGCATCTTGCTGGACAGACGGCTCAGTGATGCCGATGTTGGATTTGAACTGCGGCGTGAGACTTTGGTAGTGAGACGAGACTTCAATATAGGCTCAGCCGAGCTGCTCATCTGACTGGGCAGGGCTTGGGCGAGTGTTCAGCCGAGCCGCTGTCGAACGCTCAGTCGTTAGTGCAGCCACATCAGCGGGGCTATAGCTTTGGAACAACTGCTGACAAGTACTTTCAGCACGGGAGCTGTCGCTGGAACAGCGTGCAATAGTCTGAAACGGGTCAGTTTGTAGAATAGACAAGCTGTCCCATGCATAGCCATGCTGGAATTCGACCACCTGTTTGTTTTCACTCAGTTCAAGGCCCCAGAGGCAGATGCTGTGGTGGCTGCGGGATTTAGAGAAGGCTCGCGTAACAGTCATCCAGGGCAGGGGACGGCGAATCGACGCGTCTTTTTGACCAACGCTATGGTCGAGTTTCTATGGGTTTGCACTCCGGCTGAAACGGCAACGCTCGCGATCGCTCCCATGCAATTTGGGGCTCGTTCCAACTACCGTCAGAGCGGCTATTCACCCTTTGGGATTGCTCTACGCTACTGTTCGGGGATTGTCGAGGAGAAGTCACTACCCTTTGATACCTGGGCCTATCGTCCGCCGTACCTTCCCTCCCAGCTTCAATTTGAGGTGGCTCACACGCGCCCTCAAGAACCTTTGATTTTCATACTTCCCTTCGACAGCACCCGCCCCGATCAGTTCTCACCGGCAAAGCGCCAACCGTTAGATCATCCCAATGCCATCCAAGAAATTACGGCGCTTCATCTGACCGTCCCTGTGGCGGAACCTCGGTCGCCTGCTCTGCTATTCCTACAGGCAGCCGCGATCGCTAAATTCACTCAAGGTGAAGACCACCTGGCAACCCTTGAGTGTGATCATGCTATTCAGGGCCAATCCGCTGATTTTCGCCCTCAATTGCCTCTAAGTTTTCACTATTGATTCTGTAGGCATCCGTGGCCAAATAGGGTTTCTCAAATTGCCGGTTCTGTTGGACGTGGTTTAACTCGCTGAATAATCCCATCTTGTGTCGCAATGGAGCTTGTCTGCCAGATCTGATGCTGAATATATAGTTAACGTTCTCAAGGAAAATGTCATGAGCAACTATCCAAGAACTTTCTCACATATTGGTATTTCTGTTCCTAATGTAGAGAAAGCTGTTGAGTTTTATAGTGCAATTATGGTTGGCTTCATAATCAAGTACCAACCCATAACTGCACTAAAAAACTCAACAGCTTTCTCTACATTAGGAACAGAAATACCAATATGTGAGAAAGTTCTTGGATAGTTTCTCATGACATTTTCC
>JBCBJE010000743.1:0-3272 GCA_038523735.1 Cyanobacteria bacterium J06626_18
GAAGACATGTCGAGGGAGTTTGGGAAAAACTTGCGTCAATTGTAGCAGTGAGCAGCTTCTAGCCTGTGGACAAGCCTTTATTGGGCCGGTGACCGTCAGCACACCTGACATGCGGTCGCAGGAATTCTTGACGCTGTCCAGATTGGGATAGGTTTGGGGTAACGGAAATTTCCAGCCTCTGAAAGCCTTGTATATCAGTGATTGAAATAAAGCTTCCCAAGCTGGGGTTCAACCTTTTCTAGCAGCATATCTGCTCTTCAGTAGGCCTGTTGGTACGGCATTGCCAGTCCTCATTTGTGATCAGCTGCGTTTCCGCTTCTGGTTACTGAGTAAGCTCTTTTGATAGGTTTCGATCGCGCGCATATGGGCCTTAGGATTGCCGCGATTGTGCAGCCAATCTTTCAGCAATTCCAGGTTATAACGCACACAGCGACTGTTAATCCTGACCCAATGAATGCCTTCTATCAACTCTCCACTCAGCCTATATTTCTTTAACGTAGAGCCACTGAGACTCAGACATTCCGATACCTGTCGCTTATTTACAAAAAGTTGCATTTTCTCCAACTCCTGACGAAACACTTGGGAATTCCCCAAAGGGAGTCGGTAGACCCTGATGTGCTGAATTTTCAAATGCTTTTATCTGAAGGCAAAATCAGCCCTCTATTCCAAATCCAACCCCATCTGCCGCTGCGGATGTTGCCCCGATTGCACCTGGGCTGCCTGGGACTGCTTCCATTGCTGCATTACCTTCAGCACCGTGGAGCGCACATACTGACTCATCGGGGCCAGCGGCACCTGGTTGTGATGCACCTGATGCTGGATGTAGGGACTCTGATGCAAAATGCCCACCACCGCTTTGGGGGAATGCCCTGCCTTCAACGCCTTTAACGCCACCGCATCATCGAGTTTCACGGCGGCCCAATCGTTCTCAGCAAACCGCTGATACAACGTGGTGTAGTCCACTTGAGCATCGCCAATCACCTGCTGCGCCAGTGTTAGATACTGTTGGCGGGCTTCCTGGCCGGCGGCCGTTTCGGGGATTTTCGGGGTCAGTGCCATGGTTGACTTACGCCACCTTGTCTTGCTCGTCTAGCAGACCACCAAAGAGTGCCTCTTCATCAAAGTCAACGCCTTCTGGTGGTAGCGGCACCGAGGCTTCTGGACGACTAGTTTGAGGGGTGGCGATCGCGCCCGACTCCAATAGATTCACCATGGCGGCTGTGACCGCCTGCTGAATCATGTCTTGAAGCTGTTCCTGGGAGGGTCCCCTTTCGGCTTCGGGCATCGCCACCCCAAAGGTCTGGCTAATCAGCGCCACCTGATGCATCAACACCTCGATCGCTTCGCGAGCCAGGTTCTGGAGGTCGGCCTCGGCGATATCGGTACAGTCCTGATAGGCAAAGGGTTTCCAGAATGCAGCCATCGCATCCAAGCCTTTATGCTTGCCCTCACGACTGGACACATGAGGATTGTCGATGAGGTAGCGAAAGACCACCCCAATCGGCCTCTCACGATCCGCGTTGTAGGCGAACTGGATGCGCTGGCGATCGCCGTTAGTGCCGGTACCGACTTTGCGTGGCATAGGACGTTACCTCGAAGGAGTCACAGACTTGAGCTTGCCGATGAGTCCTAAGAATAAACCATAGCCATCCATCATGCGGAGGGGTAAGGTCGGCATCTGGCCATATTCCGGCAAGTGACTAACCACTTGGGTTAACGCCTCCTCATCGCCCGCCGCGAAGATCACGCGGTCGGTGCAGTGGAGCGCCTCAAAGAAGTCAGCCAGCAGAGGTTTCACGAGGGGGAACGCCCCGCCACTCACGATGATATCTACCGTATGGGCCAGCACGTGACTCAGGAGGTGATCGCGCAGATAGACATGGACCCTTTGCTCGTACGTGCTCTGCACAGAGGATACGGCTGCCGAGAAATCAAACCTACTGGCCCGCGCGGGCGAAATCTGCTGCGGATTACCGGAACTAAGTGCCTGCAGCAGGGCGGGATAATCTGGGGTCGTGACACCGACAGAACGAGCGGCCTTCTCGAAGGTCGGCCAGAAGCCGGGTCCATCGGACGCCGAACGCGCTAAGTTGAGCGACCCATGCTCGAAACCGAGAATCGAGAGATTACGGTGCCCCATCATCACAATGGAGGTGCGCCGCTGGTCGATGGCCTGCCCCATTCGTGCCAGCTGCTGCTTGCGATTGAGATAAAGGCCAAAGCCCTCGGGAAAACATTTCAGCGTCAAGGCCACCTGCTGTGATTTTCCTCGAAAGGTGAAGCCCTGTTGACACAGGTGCGTGAGCTTCGCGGCAATCCCTTGGCGGGTATTGATTTCGGCCAGGGGTAAGGCTAGCCAGAGGGTAGCTTCATAGCGACTCGGCAGTTGCTCAATTTCAGCCACCACCCCCAAGGCGGCGGCGAGCTTATAGGCAGCCGTTTCCGCCTTATTGGCCGACAAACTATTCGAGTCCAGAAATGCCTTCGCGGCTTCACCCACCATCACCACATCATTATCCACTTCTAACCACCCATGGTCTTGGGGACGTCCTCCCGTCGTGAGGCCAGTCAAGAGCGTGGGGGTGAGCCCTGGCGCGACTTCGGCCCCCATCCACAGGGGGACGGTTTGCTCGGCTTGAACTCGATAGAAGAACTTGGAGGCGGATGACCCTAAATCAGCGGACAGTAAAACTCGGGGCGGATCGACTAAAGCGAGTCTCATCACGCAATCCAAACGCGACTCCTTTACTGTAGAGGGTTTAATGGGTACAGGATTAATATGGTTAATTAAATTAATGATCGACGCTAAAAAGTCCTATAGATGGTTAGATAATGTTAGTGGCTTTCAGGGTTGTGTCACGAGCTACGCCCCGATTCGGGGACTGCGCGGAGGGGTCACACAGGACGCCAAGGTTCTGGCAAAAACCGGAAAACCGTTTTTCCGCAATGGCTCTACCGCTTTCCGAGACACTTCAGCATTCGCTTCAATGAGGTGTCCTATTTTTAACCTAAACTATCCATGCTTTCCACGAGCAACCTCTCTGCGGCTCAAGCAGAGACCTATTACACGAAAGAAGACTATTATTCCTCCGAGGAAACGGACCACCCAACGAAATGGGCCGGCAAAGGTGCGGCGGCTTTAGGGCTATCGGGGACAGTTCGTCAGCACGAGTTCAGCCGTCTGCTCTCAGGACAAGCCCCGGATGGACAGTCGTTGTCAGGCAAGGTGGTGCATCCTGAGAAGCGGCGAGCGGCGACCGATTTCACCTTCA
>JBCBJE010000744.1:0-3269 GCA_038523735.1 Cyanobacteria bacterium J06626_18
GACTCATCAGACAGGTAGGATGACCTAAGCACTAATCCTTTCCTAGCCTATTTTGCGACCCCTTGACGACTGAAGCGAAGTCTTAACCTGACACACATCAGTAATCGCCCTTGAACCTGCACCTATCACAGCAGATGCCCATGGAGTTATGCGAGTCGCTAAAGCTCGCGTCACCTTGGATACTGTAGTGACAGCTTTTCTTGAAGGGTGTACAGCTGAGGAAATAAGTGAGCAATATCCGTCGCTAGAGTTATCAGATATCTATTTATTGGTTACTATCTTAGCCATCGGGATGAGATAGACACTTACCTGGCAGAGCGGCAACGTCAAGCGGAGGCAATACAGCAGGAAGCTGAACGACGCTTTAACCCAGCTGGCCCGCGATCGCCTGCTTGCTAGACGAAGTCAAGCCACTTAAGCCAGAATGATTCAATTTCTGGCTGACGAGAACTTTAATAACCAGATTGTGCGAGGCGTTCTTCGTCAAAACCCAGACGTTGATATCGTGCGTGTTCAAGATGTTGGCTTGAAAGGGGTCGATGACCCAGATGTTTTGCCTTGGGCTGCACAAGAGGGACGGATTGTCTTAACGCATGATGTTGCTACGATGATAAAGTTTGCCTACGAACATATTCGAGCCGGTTTACCCATGTCTAGATTGTTTGAGGTTAAGCGGTATGTTTCAGTAGGGTTAGTAATAGAAGAAATCACTTTAATTGCAGAGTGCAGCTTTGATGGCGAGTGGGAAGGGCAGGTGAGATTTTTGCCTCTCAAATGATTAGGAGTAGCTATTGCCACCTAAAACTTCACAGCAGCGGACGGACGAGAGCCGTTGGTGGCGTTGCCCAAATCTGTTTGCCGCCGCTGCATTTTGCCGTTAGGCAGCTCAAATTAGTAGCTCGGGGTGAGGGTGAGCAGAGCCAGCTTTTAGCCCGCTTGCCACTACTTACCCAACCAAAGCATCAGTATCCCCAGGCTTCCACGGTCTCTGGGTTAGCATCTAGCCAGGTGCGCGCAGCTTCGCGGGGGGTGAGTCCATCAACATTCACCATGCGATCCATCGCGGTCACATCTTCAATACTTAGGCGCACGTTCGAGAGGCGCTCTAGGGACTCGGGTGAGAGCTTGTTTGCCAAATTCTCGTGTCCCAGAAGGTAAGCGGTGTCAGGCTCACCGTAGGCATTCAGGGGCTCTGCTAGCGGACGGACATCATAAGCGGCATTGGTCCAATGAGGCTGCCAGAGGGGAAAGACGACCCAGGTTTCGGCAGCGATCGCCGCTTCAAACGTGCCTAACCACTCTGAAGGAGATGCGGCGAGCAGCTCATACCCCGCCTCATCCAATCCGTAGGCATCCATCACCCGACGTCCCCCAGTGGTTAGCCCTGTTGCCTCAGGCAGGGAGACAATCTGATTGGGAAACAGGGCTTGAACGTCCGGATTCGCGAGATCAGCAATAGAGCTGACCGTTTCCTCCGGCACGTAGGATGGCACAACCCAGAAGAACCGAGCATCTTCGTAGAGCGGCGCAATGGGAAACGTGACGTCTTGAACGGGCTCATATAGAGCCGCGTGCCCGTTGGGCAGCCAAGTCGCCGCAAGAATATCGACTTCGCCCTCACCCAGCATCAGAAAGATATGGGCGTGAGAGCCCTCGGTCACCGCGACGGTGTAACCATCGCGCTCCAGCAGTTCCTGTACGACGCCACCTTTAACTGCGTAAAAAGAGAGCCCTACCTGCCCCAGCTCAATAGTGGTGGTCTCAGCTGCATAGGCAGCTTGAGATGTCAGCAGGGCGATCGCAGCGGCGCTCATCAAAGTTTTCATCAGGGTTTCCTCAACGCTTCAAAGTGAATATTTCGAGATGCGTACTTGGGTCAGATCTGTCGTGTGAAGAACGGTTGAGTACAGCACCGTCATTCGCTTGATTACAGGATATTTAATCTACAATTTCTTGTGAAGGGCCTGGATTTCAATTCTTTATCCACTTTTTTTCATTAATCCGGTGTGAAAAGTCTGTCGAATATCCAAGCGTTCGTGCGGGTTGCCGAGGTGCAAAGCTTTGTTGGAGCTTCCAATGCCCTAGGGCTGTCTACGTCAGCCGTTAGCAAAGCCGTTGGCCGCTTAGAAGCCGATTTGGGGGTTAAGCTCTTTCATCGCACCACGCGCAGCATCAGCCTGACGCCAGACGGAACCAGGTTTTATGAGGGATGCAAGCAGCTTTTAATCGATCTAGAGCTGCTGGAATCCGAAATTCAGGGCAATCATCAACTTGCTCCCAGAGGGCAACTGACGCTGAGTGTCCCCGATGCCTTTGGGCGCGTGTGTCTGGTGCCGATACTGGGGGCTTTCCTGCAGGCATTTCCAGACTTGACGCTAGAGGTTTCAGTGGACGATCGCGCGGTTGATTTAGCGGCGCAGGGCGTTGATGTAGCGATCCGAACTGGGTCTTTAAGTGATAGCGCCAATCTAATTGCTAGCCGATTAACGACTTATCCGATGGTTGTCTGCGCTGCGCCAGCATACTTGACGCAACAGAGTGAGCCGCAACATCCAGAGCAGTTGCAGCAGCATAACTGCCTCAATTTTCGGAATCGGGCTACGGGGCGTTTCTATCCGTGGACGTTTGCGATCAATGGCAGCAACCAGCAATATGCCGCGACGGGTACCTTAGTCGTCAATGATTCCGATGCGATTGTTCAATCTGCGATCGCGGGGTTAGGTATCAGTCAAATGCCAGGATTCTTAGCCGCCAAAGCGCTGGCTAGGGGAGATTTAGTAGAAGTGCTCCGTCCCTATCGCCCCTTCGACATTCCGGTCTGGATCTGTTATCTCGACCGACGCTTTGTCGCCCTGAGAATTCGAGCCTTTGTGGGTTTTATAGGTGAGCAAAGAAAGGCTTTGGCGGCGATGTGTTTGGGGAATGACAGCGATCGCTAGACTACCGCGATCGTTACTGTTACCGAACCAGTAGTCGCTGAGGGATGCTTAAGTCAGGCAACCTCCCTGACCTGGTTGAATAATCGAGGCATTCCGGACGGTACCGTATCAAATGCTGTATAACTCCCTCACAGAGGGCCTTATCAGGCAAAAGTACTGAATAAGATCCCTATTTCCCATACTTAACCATCAAAAGTGCTAGATAACACCCTACGTTCCCGGAGTTACACAGCAAAAATTGATATAACTTCTGTGAATAGGGATGTTATCACGCACTTTTGATGGTTAAGTATGGGAAATAGGGATCTTATTCAGTACTTTTGCCTGATA
>JBCBJE010000745.1:0-3235 GCA_038523735.1 Cyanobacteria bacterium J06626_18
CCTTAACCAGCCGCCGTGCCGCCATTGAAGAAGCCATCAAGGACGCTGAAAGCCGTCAGCGCAAGGCGACCGCTGCTTTAGCCGAGCAGCAGCAAAATCTGGCTCAGGCCCAATTCAAAGCGAAGGAGATTGTTGCGACAGCCAAGCAAAATGCCGCTAAGGTCCGCGAAGATATTCTGGCTCAGGCCCAAGCGGATATCGAGCGGATGCAGGCTGCGGCTCAGCAGGACATGTCCTCACAGGAGGAGCGGGTGATGCGTGAACTGAGGCAGCGCATTGCAGAACTTGCCATCACGCGGGTTGAGAATGAGCTGCCAAGTCGGCTGAATGCGGACATCCAAAGTAGCCTCATTGATAAGAGCATTTCACTGCTGGGAGATTGAAGGATGAGCATGAATACGGCGGCATTAACCATTGCAGATCCCTATGCTCAGGCACTGATGTCTTTGGCTAAAGACCAACAGCTCGTGGATCGCTTTGGCGAAGATGCCCAGGCTGTTTTAGAGTTGCTGGGCAGTTCGCAAGACCTGCAGGAGTTTCTGGCTAATCCACTCATCGACGGTGCAGCCAAGAAAGGTGTGTTGCAGCAGGTCGCAGGCAACGATGTCCATCCGACATTCATCAATTTCCTGAAGCTGCTGGTAGATAAAGGTCGCATTCTTTTTTTGGAAGCTGTTCTCAAGCAGTATCAAGCGCTACTACGTCAGCTGCGTAGAACAGTACTGGCAGAGGTGACAGCGGCGGTCGAGCTGTCGGAGGACCAAAAGAGCAGAATTCGCGATCGCGTCAAAACCATGACCGATGCCGAACAGGTGGATCTAGAGGTGGATTTGGATCCGGATTTGCTGGGAGGCGTCATTATCAAGGTGGGGTCTCAGATTGTCGATGCAAGTTTGCGCGGACAACTGCGACGGCTAGGTATGAAGCTTAACGCCTCCGCTTAGTTGTCAATCTTCGCAGGGTTTCCTGTTTAGTTTGGGTTTTTAATCGTCCATTGTAGGTTCAGAAGAGCAAGTCCCATGGTTAGTATCAGACCTGACGAAATTAGCAGCATCATCAAACAGCAGATTGAACAGTACGACCAGTCTGTTCAAGTCTCTAATGTTGGTACAGTTCTCCAAATCGGTGACGGCATTGCCCGTATCTATGGCTTGGAAAAGGCCATGGCGGGTGAACTGCTGGAGTTTCAGGACGGCACGATTGGTATTGTCCTGAACTTGGAAGAGGACAATGTGGGTGCAGTGCTGATGGGTTCTGGTGTCGGTATCCAGGAAGGCAGCCCCGTAACGGCAACGGGTCGGATCAACTCGATTCCCGTAGGTGACGCGATGCTGGGTCGTGTGGTGGATTCGCTGGCCCGCCCGATCGATGGCAAAGGCGATATCCAAACTTCGGAAACGCGCCTGACGGAATCAGGGGCACCTGGCATCATTGAGCGGAAGTCGGTCTGTGAGCCTATGCAGACTGGGATTACCGCTATCGACGCCATGATTCCCATTGGCCGGGGCCAGCGAGAGCTGATTATTGGCGATCGCCAAACTGGCAAAACGGCCATTGCGATTGACACCATCCTGAACCAGAAAGGTCAGGACGTTATCTGTGTCTATGTTGCCGTTGGTCAGAAAGCCGCCTCTGTGGCTCAGGTCGTGAACACCTTGCAAGAGCGGGGCGCGATGGAGTACACCATCGTTGTGGCCGCTAGTGCTAGTGAACCCGCACCATTACAGTATTTAGCTCCCTATACAGGGGCGACCCTGGCTGAATACTTCATGTTCAAGGGCAAGCACACGCTCGTCATCTACGATGATCTCTCAAAGCAGGCGCAGGCTTATCGTCAGATGTCTCTCCTGCTGCGTCGTCCACCGGGTCGTGAAGCCTATCCTGGTGACGTGTTCTACCTCCACTCCCGTTTGCTGGAGCGAGCTGCGAAGCTCAGCGATGCTCTGGGTGGTGGTAGCATGACGGCCCTGCCCATCATCGAAACTCAGGCTGGTGACGTTTCGGCTTACATTCCTACCAACGTAATTTCGATTACCGACGGCCAAATCTTCTTGTCTTCTGATCTATTCAACTCCGGTCTGCGCCCTGCCATCAACGCGGGTATTTCCGTATCCCGAGTTGGCGGTGCCGCTCAGATTAAGGCCATGAAGAAGGTTGCGGGTAAGCTGAAGCTGGAGCTGGCTCAGTTTGCTGAGCTGCAGGCATTCTCCCAATTTGCATCCGACTTGGATAAGGCGACTCAGGACCAGCTCGCTCGGGGCCAACGCCTGCGCGAACTCCTGAAGCAACCCCAGAACTCGCCACTGCCAGTAGAAGATCAGGTTGCCATTATCTATGCTGGTACCAACGGCTATCTGGATGATATTCCAGTGGACAAAATTGTTGAATTTGCGAAGCAGCTGCGCGACTATCTCCGTACCAGCAAGCCTCGCTATGCCGAAATCGTAAACACGGAGAAGAAGCTCACCGACGAGCTGGTTGACATCCTGAAGTCCTCAATTGCAGAGGCGAAGCAAGCCTTCACGGCAACTGCTTAGACAGTCAGGTTGACGGCAACAGGCGATTGCGGTTTCTCCCTGATCGCCTGTTGCGCCATCGCTTAGCAAGGGAAAAAAATGGCTAACCTCAAATTCATTCGCGATCGCATCAAAGCGGTAAAAAACACCCGCAAAATCACCGAAGCTATGCGCTTGGTGGCCACTGCTAAGGTCCGTCGTGCCCAGGAGCAGGTGCTGGCAACGCGCCCCTTTGCGGATCGCTTAGCTCAGGTGCTGTATGCGCTGCAGTCGCGCCTCAAGTACGAAGACGTTGATTTGCCGCTGCTACAAATCCGTGATGTTGAAAAAGTAGCGGTTTTGGTCATTTCGGGGGATCGGGGACTGTGCGGGGGCTACAACACCAACATCATTCGTCGCGCCGAAGACCGTGCCAACGAGCTAACTAAAACCAGCATCGACTACACCTACGTGCTAGTTGGGCGCAAAGCAGTGCAGTATTTCAGTCGTCGTGAGCGGCCTATTGACAGCAAGTTCACCGAGCTAGAGCAGATTCCGACTGCGGATGAAGCCTCTCGTATCGCCGACCAGCTTTTGTCACTCTTTTTATCTGGCACTGTGGACCGTGTGGAGCTGGTTTACACTAAGTTTGTCTCTCTAGTGAGTTCGCGTCCTGTGGTGCAGACGCTCTTACCGCTGGACCCTCAAGGGCTGGAAGCGCAAGACGACGAAGTTTTCCG
>JBCBJE010000746.1:0-3232 GCA_038523735.1 Cyanobacteria bacterium J06626_18
CAATCGTTTAGTCATAATTGAGTTTGATGTAGTTCATTTATACTCAATTGTGCTTTTAGCGTCCAATCGCATTGGGGAGCTTTATCGAGGAAATAACCGAGATTGAATGTGCCGCTCCATGAGCTTTCCAGTTCCAGGAGATGCCATCGAACAAAGCCTCGACCTGAACCGCCATCTCGTCCACAATCCGGCGGCGACCTTCTTTATGAAGGCGACCGGAGACGGGGTGGCCGATGCTGAGGTTTGTCCGGGGGATTTATTAGTCATCGATCGCTCGCTGGAGGCTCAAGACCAGTCGCTGGTGGTCGGGGTCATGGAGGGTCACCTGGTGATTCTACGGGTTCGAAAGCAAGGAAATCAGCTGCTTCCAGCTCCAAATAGTGGGCCAGGGACAGTTGACTCGTTAGAAATTTGGGGTGTCGTTACTAATATCATTCGCAAAGTATGACGCCCTATGTTTGCCTTGGTGGATTGCAACTCTTTCTTTGCCTCCTGTGAGAAGGTCTTTCGCCCTGACCTAGAAGGTAAACCCGTCGCGGTGCTCTCCAACAACGATGGGTGTGTCGTGGCCCGATCGCCCGAAGCCAAACCGTTGGTTCCCATGCAGGCGACGCTTTACAGTATCCGGGACTTAGTGAAGCGAGGCAAGCTACAGGTCTTCTCCTCGAATCCAGTCCTCTACAAAGATATGTCGCGTCGGGTCATCGCAACGCTGCAGCGCTTTAGCCCTGAAGTAGAGCAATATTCCATTGATGAAGCCTTCCTAGGGTTACAGGGTTTCACCCATCAAAACCTGACCGACTATGGGCAGCAGATTCGCACTACGGTGAAGCAGTGGACGGGGATTCCGGTTTCTGTGGGCATTGCTAAAACCAAGACCTTGGCTAAGTTGGCGGCCCATGTAGCCAAGCGACATCCGGAGCGAGCAGGCGGATTGGATCTCCAAACGGTTACCGATGTCGATGCCATGCTAGCGGCGATTGCGGTGGGGCAAGTGTGGGGGATTGGCCGCAACTTGGAGGCGAAACTCAAGGCAATGGGGATTACGCAGGCGCTGCATCTGAAGCAGGCCAACGAAGCCCAAATCAAGAAGCACTTCGGCATCCTGGTACTGCGAACCATGATGGAACTGCGAGGGATTCCTTGCTTCCCGATGGAGCCGGTGGCCGCGCCTAAGACCATGCGGATTGTGTCGCGTTCCTTTGGACACCTAGTGACGGAACTTGCGGACATTAAAGAAGCGGTTGCCACCTACACAACTCGCTGTGCGGAAAAGCTGCGGGATGATGGCCTGGTGGCGCGTCACTTCACAGTTGCCATCCGCACCAGCTATTACCGGAAGGAGAACCACTATACAGCCGTGCGATCCGTTGAACTCAACTCCCCGACAAACGATACCGCAGTCCTGATTCAGGCGGCTCGACAATTGGCGGAAGCGGCTTTCCAAACAGGCTATGAGTATCTGAAGGCGAAGGTGATTGCCACCGAGCTATCGCCAGCGAATGAAGTGCAGGGCAATTTGTTTGCGGCATCGATCAATACGGAAAAGCGAGATCGCTTGATGCAGGCGATGGACAGTCTGAACCGAAAGCTCAAGCCGGATGCGGTGAAATTTGGGGCCATGGGATTGAATCCGACCTGGAAAATGCGCTCTGATTATTTCTCGCAGCGCTATACGACGCATTGGGATGAGATACCTACGGTGAAGGTCTGGCAAGGGGATTAAGACCAAACCTTGTAACAAGCAGCCGCGTGCTGCTGCTGGCCTCACCCAGATTGAGCTTTATGGATGGCTGAGCGATCACCTTGATGAATTTCCTTGGTTTTGTTGTTTGGTGAAACGTCAATTGCACGACGAATAAGTAAGATTGTCGTGCTGGAGCAATTCAACCGAACGACATAAAAGTTTTACAATCCTCATCAAAAGAGGGGTTCCGTTAGTTGAGAGCCGTCTTGGCTAAGAAGAACGTATCGATAGTTGCGATCAGCGACTTGCCAGTATTGATCGAGGCGTTCAGCGTCATAGTTTTCTGGCACGTTAATTTCAAAGTAGCCATGTTCTGGAACCCAGGCAATCCACCAACCCCCGGACTGTTCATAGCCCACTGAGTTCCAAAAGCCTAGCCGAACAGCTTGTTCAGTCGCTGGGTCAATTGGAAAGTTGACCTGTCGCCAATCAGGGTAACCCGCATTGCGTAGCTCGCTTTCAGGGACGTTACTGGGTATGACACCGCGTCCCTGACTAACGTAAACCCAACGGTATCGATCCCATTCGGTCAGGAGTGTGAATCGGGTACACCCATCATAGACGACAGAAACCGGTCGACCATCGCTGGCAACAACGCGATGGGGTAATCGGCCAATAGTCGACAGCTGTTCCTCGTACGCTTCCGGCGTTAAGTAGTCTTGAAGGTTGAGGAGAACATCCAGTGCCTGTCTCTTTTGAGAGCCACTGAGTTGCTCAAAATTCGCGGTCAGAATAATCGTGGCTCCGTCGATGCGGTCGTAAATGGGGACATCCCCCCACGGATAACGGCTCTGATTCCGTAGACACTGAAAATGCTCGGTGAACATGGGCTCATGCCACTCTAGACGACCGACAAAATCATTACAGTTAGCTTGCGCAGGGGGCATTCGCCCTGTCAGTAGGGTGAGGCTGATAATAGACAATACTATTCTTAATAATTTCATGGGATATCGGTCTCGAACTGAGGTCGCTAGACGCCTGAATCCGATTATTGTCAGACCCTGCCCCCTGTAAATGCATTCAGGGGAGTCGTCAGTTGAGCACTTTGATCGACATTGCATCATGTCGATCAGGGTCGATTCTGCCTGCAATACCACGGCTCGCAACCACACCTCAATCACAGGAACTCTAAGGGCACTAGCCCAACCAGCCCAAAACTCTGGTATGCCAATTCTATCCTGAGCCAGTTAGCGCGCTCTCTTTGGTGATTAGTGGCTCAACGCCTAAGTCTGCTATTAACGCTAGGTGTTCAACCTTAAAGCAACGTTCAAACGCTTCAAAGCTATGGACATCAGGCCACTTCTCAGTCGGGATGCCCAGCTCAGAAAGTTCTTGAATGAATATTCTGGCGAAGATTTTCTTAACCGCATTCTGACGAATGAGTTCTTGCCACCCTGGCTCCTGAGGGGCATCTATCAGGTAGTAGCCAGACGCTTGAGCAATTTTCCTCAATGCCAGGCTACTACCTGATAGATGCCCCTCAGG
>JBCBJE010000747.1:0-3221 GCA_038523735.1 Cyanobacteria bacterium J06626_18
AAGAAGCGTAATGTTACGCTTCTTCATGAACGCATCCGTCTTAATTGTTTGAGATTCTGAATTCTCCAAATACCTGTATCAACAGGTTCGGGGAATTTCTGCCATGGCTCAATGGCAGGTTGAAACTGCACGTGAAGCAGCTCAATTGATTGCATCAGAAACTCCAGAGATTATCCTCCTACAAGCGTCTCAGAAAGATAATTGGGAATTTTGCCATTTGCTAAAGCGACAGCGTCGCTTGATATGGAGCTACTGCATTCTGCTCGATCGCCGATCTTGTTCCTCTGAAAATACAGCTACGGACGTTCTTTTGCGACAAAATAGGCTCGTGACAACTGCTTTAGAAGCAGGAGCGGATGCTTATCTGTGGGTACCTGACACGCTCTTAGAAGAGCCTCAGGAGACCGCTGATTATTTAGGACGTCTCATTCAAGCCCACGTTCGCACAGCGCTGCGCCGTATTACCGCTAGCAAGGAACTTTCGCAGACCAACGATCTTCTATCGGCGATCGCTCTTGTTGATCCCCTAACCCAGTTAGCTAATCGCCGCGCCTTTGATTGGGAATTGCCCCGCCAAATCGAGGCAGCTCGTATGCAGAATTATTCCTTAAGTCTGCTGATGCTAGACATCGATCACTTCAAAGGCGTCAACGACAAGCACGGTCATCTAATTGGGGATCAGGTGCTCCGTATGTGTGCTGAGCGTCTGCGTCATCACATGCGCTTTTATGAAACTCCCTTCCGCTACGGGGGTGAGGAATTCATCGTGATCTTGCAAAACACCTCCATCCAAGAGGCGCAAAAGACCGCCGAACGACTGCGCTGCCTCATCAACGATGCTCCCTTTGTCATTAGCAGCGATCTTGATCTTTCCCTCTCAGTCAGCATCGGTGTTTCTACCCTCGAAGCCACCGACGACGCCAAAGGCATTGATGCGATCGCCCGTGCCGATGCCAACCTTCTGAAAGCCAAAAGTGCGGGGCGAAATCAGGTGATTGCGAGTTAGGTTAGGGGAGTGGAGGGGTGGAAGGGTGAAGGGATAGTGGGTAGTGAACTGAGGGGAGCAAAATCCTGTTAGGGCGAGGCATTTAGCCCGCATCTTCAGCACACATCGAGACTTTACGCTCCAAATGCCTCGCCCTAACCCCACCAACTATCAACCACTAACCACCAACTAAGGACCAAAAACTATCAACCATGAATATCAGGCATCTCTTACCTTTAGGACTTGTTTGCGCTTTTGGCTTGCTACCTGTGGCTGTTTCTGCAGCACCGATGCAGGTTAAAGACGCGACCGATGATGGAACGGAGATGCCGGTGCCGGTGCCGGAACAGGGGGGAGATGCTGACGAGTTGCCCAATGTTAAGACAGGGCAGACAACACCAGAAGAACTTGAGTCAGAGATTTCCTGCCCACCAGGCCAGTTTCCATCGGCGAAAGCCGATGTCCCGCCTGATCATTGGGCCTACACGGCGGTCAATCGTTTAGCCAGTCCGCCGATTGAGTGTTTTGAGTTCGATTCCAATTAAAAAAGAGACGCGGTATATCGCGTCTCTTCTCAAGATTCACTGCGTCTTTACCCAACACGACATGACAGGCTCGCAGGACAAGTTATCCGTTGACACTTGCCAGTGCAGGTTCCTGCTGACGATGGACTTGGACGTTGCCATCCTCATCGGTATCTAGCACTGCGGTATCACCGTCCTGGATGTCACCGGACAAGATGGCCTCAGCCAGAGCATCCTCAACTAAGCGAGCGATCGCCCGACGCATGGGACGAGCCCCATAACGCTGGTCATATCCCTCGACAATGAGCTTGTCTTTGAAACGCTCTGTTAGCGTTACTTGGATTTCACGATCAGCCAGACGGTTGTTCACACCCTTCATCATGATCTCAGCGACCTGCTGAACCTCTTCACGCAGAAGTTGACGGAAGACAATGATTTCATCCAAACGGTTGAGCAGTTCTGGTCGGAAGTATTGCTTCATCTCTTCTTGAACCAGATTGCGGATGTTGTTGTACTGGGTGGTAGCCGCATCGGTGTCGGCCATGCCAAACCCTAGACCACTGCCGCCTTTCTCAATAACACGAGAACCGATATTTGAGGTCATTACGATCAGCGTGTTCTTGAAACTGACTGTGCGGCCCTTTGCGTCGGATAGTCGACCATCATCCAAAATCTGCAACAAGATATTGAAGATATCCGGGTGAGCCTTCTCAATCTCATCTAGCAAGATGACAGAGTAGGGCTTGCGGCGGACGGCTTCCGTCAGTTGCCCACCCTCTTCGTAGCCGGCAAAACCAGGAGGGGAGCCAATCAGCTTAGAAACCGTGTAAGACTCCATAAATTCGGACATGTCTAGCCGAATCATGGCCTCCTCGGAGCCAAATAAAGCTATCGCCAGTGCCTTGGTTAGCTCAGTCTTACCCACACCCGTCGGCCCCGAGAAGATGAGGCTCGCAATAGGACGGTTGGGGCTAGCCAGCTTGACCCGCGAACGGCGCACCGCACGGGCTACCGCTGCAACAGCCTCATGCTGACCAATGACGCGCTCATGAAGCGTGTCCTCTAAATGCATCAACTGCATGGCCTCGGACTCAGTTACCTGAGTAACAGGAACCCCCGTCCAGGAAGCAACAATCTCAGCAATATCAGCTTCGCCTACAGTAGGAGGCGTCATGGGAGGAACCTCAGCGGCTTCAGGCTGGGGTCCTTGGATTTCCGCCAGGATTGCTTGGCGGCGATCGCGCAACTCCAGCGCCTTTTGGAAATCCTGAGCCTTAACGGTCCCTTCCAAATCGCGAGTAATCTGACGCAGTTCCTGCTTTAACTCGCGCGAGGGATAGGCAGGCTGACAACGTAGTTTCACCCGCGATCCAGCCTCATCAATCAGGTCAATAGCCTTGTCAGGCAGGTGGCGATCCGTAATGTACCGATCTGACAACTCAGCTGCAGCCTTTAAGGCTTCGTCCGTCAGGGTGACCTGATGAAATTGCTCGTAGCGGCTACGTAATCCCCGTAAGATGTCGACAGTATCCTCTACCGATGCAGGATTCACAGTCACAGGCTGAAAACGCCGCTCGAGGGCAGCATCCCGCTCGATGTGCTTGCGATACTCATCCAGTGTTGTCGCCCCAATGCACTGAAGCTCACCCCGAGCCAAAGCAGGCTTCAGCATATTGGCAGCATCCATACCGCCTTCTAAAGAACCGGCGCCA
>JBCBJE010000748.1:0-3218 GCA_038523735.1 Cyanobacteria bacterium J06626_18
GCCGCTGCGAGATTATGCCAAGGCCGTGACGGTCGAGTCCTTATTCTCTGAGTTCTTTTTCCGTAAGCACGAGATTCTGAAAACCCATCAAAAATTAGCAGCAGCTTCCCCATCCGATTCAACTGCTCAAAGACGGAATAGGTTTTCAGAATCTCGTGCTTACGGAAAAAGAACTCAGAGAATAAGGACTCGACCGTCACGGCCTTGGCATAATCTCGCAGCGGCACCACAATCGGCACGCGTGGTCGCTCAATACCGCGTCGTTTAGCGTCTTGATACCGCTGCAGGGCGACCCAGGCATAGTGCAGCGCAAACCAGGTTTTGCCGGTACCAAATTCGCCCAAAACCGACAAGTGCTCTTTCGCCGGGTCATCCAGCCACTGGTCTACGTAACCATCAATCCAGCCATCCTCTTCGCTGTAAACACTGACGCCGATTTTCTGCTGGCTAACCGGATCCAGCTCATCTTTGCGACAGCCCAACGGCACATATCCCCTATCCACGCTCTTCGCCTGAATTTCCTCTGCCAGCCAATCCAGGTATTTGCTAAAGTCGGCGTCCTCATCCAGCAGCTCATCAAAGGTGTAGCAGGTGATGTCTGCGTACATTGCCTCCTGCTGGGCGGCAGTACGGGCAGCTTTACTCACACGACGATTCCCTACCAGCCAGCCCTCGTCAGCTCCCGTTGTGACAATAGCCTGCTGGAATTCCTGCAGATCCGCCATGCCGACTTCCCCCGCCACGCCACGCACCAAAATCCGCGCATATTTGCGGCGTGTCAGCGGAAAGTTGATGATCCACTCAAAGTAGTCAGCGGTCCACACTTCGTAGTCGGGGTCTCGGTCGTAATCCAACACCTCAAACCACTCTCCTAACTGATGAGCCAGATCAACCGCGTCGCTGGTCTGGGCTGCTGCCGGTAGAGCTAAGGTTTCCACACCCGCCAGTTGATTCACCTGCTGATTAATCGCTTCCAGACTGGGCAACTGCTGAATTTGCGTTTGCAGCGTTTGCAGCTGCCGCTGCAGACTGTCGAGTTTCTGTTCCTGGCGAATTTCTTTGGGCGATCGCGTCTGTTTCACAATCCGCACAAAAACCGCCGCAAACGTCCCCAACTCCCGTTTGGGGTCCAGCCCTGGCAGTTGTTGCCCTAGCTTGAATTGGGCGATCGCCTCCCCCTTCCGCAGCCAGCTCCGTGGATCGTTCTCGCGATAGGCCGCCTGAAACAGATCCCGAACTTCCTTCGCTTTGAAAAACTGCACCAGCGGCTCGGGCTTACACAACCCAGCTTCATCAAAAGCGTATTCCACCAAGGCGTAGGCGTAGATATCCTCAAAGGAATCGATGGAATCGATGGAATCGAGACCAAACCGCTGCAGCAAACGAATCACCCGCTGATTACGGCCCACCTTTTCTTTAATGCCAGACGCTTCTAAAACCGCATCAATAACTTTTTCAATAACGAATTCCATACCCGCACCCACAAACAACCAGAAACGAGCACCCAGCGGAGTCTCTAGCCATTATGCAAACGCCAGCCTCAAACTGGGGCACAACCAAACAAATTTCAATGACTCGCCCTATAAACCACCCCTGCGATCGCCCCCAACAATCCCAGCCCCAGCACACCGGCCAGCGGATTCCCCCCCACGCCCGTCAGCCAGTCCGGCACCTTTCCCGTGGCCACGATCAAGTCATTGACATCCACCTGGTAATAGGCCCATACCAGACCGCCATGTAGTCCTACCGCTGCTCCCAGTAAGGTTCGAGGGGTGGCGGACTGTTCGCTTTTAACCGGGATCCGTCTGGCCCATACCAGCGTTAGCCCCAGCAGTAACAGCCCGAAAAACTGGGGCCAGGTTTCAAGAATGACTGATAGCGGGCGCGTGTAGTGAGCGATCGCAAAGAGAAGTGCGTTGATCCAAAGAGCTATCCGGGATGAGTAGTCCTGTTCTAGTTCAAACAGAAGCCATCCCCGAAATATCAGCTCTTCGGCAATTCCAACGCCAAACCCAACCAAGAAGCCTTCCAAAAGGGTGCGGACCCACTTGTCGCCAGCCGGAGGAACCCAAACTGCCCATCCCCCAATAAGCTGCAGCGTATACAACGCTGCCACCCCGGTAGCACCCGCCGCAAAGGTCACCCCCCAAAATCGCCACCAGGTAAGTCCACCTTGAAAACCCAGCACTCGCCATGGCTTTTTGAGACCATGAACGCGCCGCCCCCAAAAGGGCAAACTCACGGCAAACACTACAAATAGGCATACGGGGGCCCCAATGACTGACTTGCCATCCGTGGCGGCGTATTCAAATCGGTAGAGCGGGACAACCAACGGAGCCGCGATCAGTAGAACCCCGAGAAGGAAGCCTAAAATCCTCACAGGGGCAGAACTGCGCTGCAGGAAACGCCAATATGTTTGCAAATTAAGGATTACTCCTCCGGCTCAATGGAGCTCGTTAGCCCCTTTCCCTTTAGGCCTTCACAGTAAAACTCAGCATGCTCTAGGGCACAGATAATGACAACGCCCACCCCAGAAGAATGCGCTTGCATCATGACATCCACCGCCTGAGGCATGGTCAGACTCGGCACAACCTTCAAGAGAGACTCCACCACGTACTCCATTGAGTTGAAGTCATCGTTATGAAGCAGCACCCGATAGCGGGGCGCCGGTTTCCGAATCGTGGATGTTGATCGACGCTCAATCGTTTCGACAGCCACACTATGCTCCTTACTGAAACAAGAATCCGTGGATGATGTGAAGCAAGGGAGGAGTAGAGCTTTCCTGCCAGCCCTAAGCAGACAACTCTCGGCACGATAGACGTCAAGCCACACCCCTTTGAAGGCAACCCGACCATTAAAATCGTCAGAGGCAATGGCATGCCTCCCCTGCTCAATAATCCCTTAAGATTTTAGTTGAGTTTAGCAAACGTGACAAAGACTGACAGCAGAGCCATCCAAGCTTCAGCAGCTTGGGCAGGGCTGCGTACTGTAGAGAGAACGACCTCGTAGCATTAGGGAAACTAAAGGCTCTTGACGTGGATAATCAATACAGCACTCCTCCATTCGGCCAAAATGCCTGCCAGACAGGTCCATAGCTTTTTAGACTAAAGCCTGGGTAATGATACGAGGTCGTTCTCTCTACAGTACGCAGCCCTGCCCAAGCTGCTGAAGCTTGGATGGCTCTGCTGTCAGTCTTTGTCACGTTTGCTAAACTCAAC
>JBCBJE010000749.1:0-3216 GCA_038523735.1 Cyanobacteria bacterium J06626_18
ATTCCTTTTGCTATCGCTCGACAGCAAGCACAAGGAATTGTCCGGCTCCCTGATGTTGACCTGGATAGACTTTAAATGCATTGCTGAATACGGTGCATGGCGTCGCGTTAGCGACGCCATGCACGGAGGGCTATATGCATCCTACGGTTACCCATCCCCCTTCTACCCTCCTACTCCATCCCCACTACCCCATGGCGGGTTGTGGCAGGATAATCCTACGGAAAAAATGTTACTGAGCATCCATGAAAGCTGCTTTGCATTACCTTGTGGGAGTTGCCGTTAGTATTGCTAGCTTCACTCCTATGACAGCCTTGGCTCAACAAACTTGGCAAGAGCCCCCCGAACCCATCGCCACCCTATTGGATACACCTTGGTATCCCGGCGTCAATATTTCACCCGATCACCAATGGCTGGTACGTCTAGAACGCCCTACTCTGCCGAGTTTGGAAGAGTTGGCACGGCCTCGTTTGCGACTTGCAGGTTTGCAGCTGAATCCAGCTACCTACGGCCCTGCCAGAGCCTATGCCTTCAAAGGGTTGGAAGTGCAGAATATTGCAACGGGCGATCGCCACCCTATTGCGCTCCCCGAGCATCAAGGCATTCGCAACTTGCGGTGGTCACCCACAGGCAATTATTTGGCTTTCACCTTGGATCAGCCCAACGGCATTGAGTTATGGATAGCAGACATAGCGCAGGGCACAGCCCGTCGCCTAACGCCACCTATCCTCAACAACACATATGGAAGTCCTTGTAGCTGGATTTCCGAAACGGCTGGCTTGCTGTGCAAACTCATCCCTGCCGATAAACCGGCCCCACCAGCTCCGTCCACCGTACCCAGCAGTCCACGGGTAGAGGAAAATCTAGGCCGTACCGCGCCGGTTAGAACGTATACAAACTTGCTGGCAAACCCGGATGACGAGGGGCTGTTTGAGTATTACCTGACGTCAGTGCTGGTACGGATCGACCTGGAGAGCGATCGCACGCAACTTTCGGAGCCGCAAATGATTGCGTCGATCAATCCTTCACCCGATGGGGAATGGATCCTGCTGACCCGTCTCCAGCGTCCTTTTTCTTACCAGGTGCCCGCTCGCTTTTTTCCTAAACAGATTGCTGTACTTGATCAGAGCGGCCAAGAAGTATACCGCGTGGCTGATTTGCCCCTGGCCGATGATATTCCCGTCACCTTTGATTCGGTGCGCACGGGACGTCGGACTGTGGGCTGGCGCAGCGATCGCCCTGCCACTATGTACTGGGTTGAGGCACTTGACGAGGGAGACGCTAGTAAAGAAACGGCCACGCGTGACCAAGTTTCGCAACTGGCGGCTCCTTTTAAGGAGGAACCGCAGCCCCTGTGGACCACCGAACTGCGCTACAACCGCATTTTTTGGGGCAATGAGGGCCTTGCCCTCGGCATAGAAGCCTGGTATGACAGTCGTCGTATCCGCACTTGGCGGCTAAATCCAGCAAACCCAGATACTGCCCCAGTTTTGCTAGAAGACCGCGACTATCAAGATGCCTACAGCGACCCTGGCAATCCAATCACGATGCCTGGTCCCTACCAGCGCCAAGTGCTGATGCTGTCGCCGGATGAAACTAGTTTGTATCTCAGAGGGCGAGGGGCTTCGTCCGCCGGTATCTATCCATTTTTAGATCGCTGGGACTTAGAGACACAAGCCAAAACGCGGCTGTGGCAAGCCGCTGACCCATTCTACGAATCCGTGACTAGCCTGCTCGATAATCAAGGCCAGCGCATCATCACGCGCCGCGAGTCACCCGAAGAAACTCCCAACTATTGGCTACATGACTTAGCCACAGGTGAGCAAAGGGTGCTGACGGATTTTGCCGACCCGCGCCCCTGGTACCACGACGTGCGTCCAGAGATTATCCGCTATCCCCGTGCTGACGGTGTCATGCTGTCGGCAACGCTACACCTGCCACCGGGCTATGATCCTGCTACCGATGGCCCTTTGCCTACCTTGCTATGGGCTTATCCCCGCGAATACAAGAGTCTTGAGGCAGCGGGGCAAGTGACAGCGGCTGAAAATGCATTCCGTCGTCCCTATGCTTATACCCCTCTCTTTCTGCTAACGCAGGGGTATGCTGTCGTGATGGGACCCACCATGCCCATTGTGGGAGAAGGCGATATCGAACCCAACGATACCTATGTGCAACAGCTAACGCAAAGTGCGGAAGCCGTGGTGGATTATTTGGTCGAACGGGGCGTTAGCGAGCGGGACCAAATTGCCATTGCTGGCCATTCCTATGGGGCCTTCACCGTGGCCAATCTATTAGCTCATACTGATCTATTCCGTGCGGGAATTGCCAACAGCGGTGCTTACAACCGCACTCTGACTCCCTTTGGATTCCAAGGTGAGCAGCGGACGTTTTGGGAAGCCCAAGACACCTACATCCAAATGTCGCCCTTTACACACGTGGCAGACATCACTGAGCCGCTGCTGCTAATTCATGGTGCCGAAGATGCTAACACCGGTACCTATCCCATCCAAAGTGAGCGCCTGTATGGGGCTCTCAAAGGTGTCGGGGGAACCGTGCGGTGGGTAGAACTGCCGCTCGAAGGACATGGGTATGAATCGCGTGAGGCTGTTGGTCATGTCCTGTGGGAAATGACTCGTTGGCTGGACCTTCATGTAAAAGGTGAAGCTGAGATCACCAAGGACTAATTCACAGCATTGAAATTACGTACAACGATGTCGCCATTCCAAACTACAATGCCTAGAAAGTGCAGCTAAAGGGGCATCTTAGCGTGGCCTTATGGCTTGGCCGCATCGTTGTTTGAAACAGTAAGATTAGTTTTTGCTTGCTGTTTGGTAAGGAGTCCTTAGAACGAGTACAGGAGTGTGACGAAATCCGTTAACCCCTCCCAGGCAACGCCTTCATTTGAAATTGCCAGTGGGGATGAGGTGCTTTCTAGTCTCAAGGTTAGCTCGGCTGATCGCATCTTAGTTTATCTAGCAATGAGTGCTATGAAGCTGGGAGGGCATCGATATGGTGCTTTTTTAGATGCCGCAACTACTGCGGCAAAGTTTGCTGTGTATTCGTCTTATCTAGAGCAAGGGCGTAATATTCGTAAAACCAGTTTCTTACATCATGTTGAACCCAAACGCGTTCGAGCCATTATTAAAGAGGTCGAGACCGTCATTCAGGAGGGGCGATCGCTGACCGCTTTGAGCGAGCAGGAGCCCTATTACCTCATTG
>JBCBJE010000750.1:0-3214 GCA_038523735.1 Cyanobacteria bacterium J06626_18
CAACTTTAATTAATGGTGAACCGTATAAGAACAGTTATGCTTGGTTTTTCACTTTTGAGGAGGAAGAAGTCACTGAGGTGACTGCATTCTTGGATATGCCAGCTTTTGAAAAAGTTCTGGAGATAGAAGTTGAATAGCAATAGAAAATCCAACCTTTACCTATTTTCAATTATCGTGTTGGTACTGTGTTAGTCTCCACAGAATCATGAATGTAGTCAGACTGAAATCATCACATCTGAGCAGCCGAAATAGCTAGTATAGCTCCCAATAACACGCCGGATTCTTTGTACACTGACTTTTGCTGTAGCCCAGATAACTCGACGATGTATGAATCAAGAGACCTACTGGAAAATCCCGTTTGTCTGGGAAAAGCCCCACGGATTGACGTTCCTACTCGATTGAGTTTCAAAGCTGCCAATATATTGAGGCACGCAGATTTGCTTACAATAGTTGCTCAGGTGATGGAAGCATCTACCGATAAGAGTGATCAAAAACGAGTCGTTGAATATGGGGCTCACCGAGCGGCTGAGCAGTTTCTTGCTGAGGCAAACAATGGATTTTCTTATCAGGATGACTGGTGGCAGGTTGGCTTCGGTAGTGATGGTACCGTTGTCGGCTTCGTTTTTCCCGTAATCTATCCAGGCTGCACCCAAGAGGGCTTAGAAGAAGCCAGCATTTACTACATTGGCGTCTTACCAAAATACCGCGGACAAAATTTTGGCGTTGACTTGCTTTTGAAGGGAACGCGAGTGCTCCAAGATGTGGGGGTCTGGCGGGTATTTTGCGATACTGCCACCCAAAATATCCCAATGATTTCTACATTTAAGCAAGCTGGCTATTGTCAGTATGGTGAGCCGTGGCAGCGTCCAGTGTAGAGTTCATAGCGACAGCAGTCTAATTAAGTACGCTCTGTTCCCTGTTCCCTGTTCCCTGCAAGCAAAAGAGGTGTACTTGACCAAAATATGCAAGGCTACAGGTACACATTGAACAGTTTGTAAGTTGGCTGCACCTTACAACGAAACTACTCCTGCCCTTCACTCAAGACTATGGCTGCTAGTGACTTACGTTCGCTGGGAATTCCACCCAATGCCTGGCGTGTTGATGAAAATGTGGCTGACCTGACACGGCCTCCCGTCCCAGCCCGTCCTATTACGGTCGTGACCGACACGAAGAAGCTGACTCTAGATTTGGCTAAAACAGCTTGTCTAGTAGTGGATATGCAAAACGACTTTTGCCACCCTGATGGCTGGCTGGCTTCCATTGGGGTAGATGTGAGCCCCGCGCGATCGCCCATTGAACCCCTAGCCAAGCTTTTGCCGAAGTTACGTCAGGCAAGCGTCCCCATTCTCTGGGTGAACTGGGGCAACCGACCTGACTTGCTGAATATCAGTCCAGCCCTGCGCCATGTATACAACCCCACTGGAGCCGGCGTGGGATTGGCAGATCCCCTGCCCAAGAACGGAGCACCTGTGTTGACCAAAGGTAGTTGGGCGGCAGCAGTTGTCGATGAGCTACCTCAGGAGGACGCTGACATTTGGGTCGATAAGTACCGCATGAGCGGGTTTTGGGACACGCCTTTAGACAGCATCCTGCGCAATCTGGGCAAAACGACGCTGCTGTTTGCCGGGGTCAACGCGGATCAGTGTGTGTTGTGCACCCTGCAGGATGCTAACTTTCTGGGTTATGACTGTATTTTGCTGCGCGACTGCACGGCCACAACTTCGCCAGACTATTGCTTGCAGGCCACGGTTTACAACGTAAACCAGTGCTTTGGCTTTGTGGCCGATGGTGCGACGCTGACAGCAACGATCGAAAGATCTGCCTAAAATGCGGATGGGCGAACGGAATATTTTGGGAAACGCACACATTCCGTACGGGCGAGGCATTGGGGCAAGCCTGTTCTGGTAAACCCAAGCGATTTTGGCCCCAATGCCTCGCCCCTGCAAAATTCTGATCTACCCACACCGATACCGATACCCTATGAACACAACGGCTGCACCGACCATTGACTGGGACGCTTTTATTGCCTCCATTGGCGCGATCGAGGTAATCCGCGATCGCGCCCAAATCGAGAAACTCTCTAAGGACTATTACTATTTCAGCCCAATTCTGCAGCCCCAACTAGCGGATAAAACGGCAGATTTAGTGGTGCGTCCAGCATCTGAGGCAGAGGTGTTGACCGTTGCTAAGGCAGCGGCGGCGGCAAAGATCCCGGTTACGGTACGGGGGGCAGGCACCGGCAATTATGGCCAGTGTATTCCTTTGAAGGGTGGCATCATTCTCGATCTAAGCCGGATGAATGCCGTGAAGTGGGTCCGTCCGGGAATCGCCTGTGTGGAGCCGGGAGCCAAGCTAGCAGCGATTGATAAAGTCACCCGTCCTCAGGGGTGGGAAATTCGCATGTATCCCTCCACGTACCGAACAGCGACGATCGGCGGCTTCATTGGTGGGGGCAGCGGCGGCATTGGCTCGGTGACCTATGGACAGTTGCGCGATCGCGGCAATCTCATCGCCGTCCGGGTTGTCACGCTAGAGGATGAGCCCCGCGTGATTGAGCTGCGAGGCGATGACGTGCAACAAGTAAACCACGCCTACGGCACTAACGGCATCATCACGGAACTCGAAATTCCCTTGGGTCCCGCCTATCCCTGGGCTGAAGTCATCGTCACCTTTGACGACTTTATGACGGCAGCGCGATTTGGTCAGGTGTTGGGTGATGCCGATGGCCTGATCAAAAAACTCATCAGTATTCATGCTGCCCCGATCCCCGGCTACTTTGCGGCGTTGCAGCCCTATCTGCCCCAAGGCTGTCATGCAGCGCTTGTGATGGTCGCCGAGCCTTCTATGGAGCTGTTCAAGGCACTGGTAGAGGAATTTGGCGGCACCATTACGCTGCACAAAGCCGCAGCCGATGCAGGCAAAGGGGCAATGCTAGCAGAATTCACCTGGAACCATACAACGCTCCACGCCCGCAACGTTGATTCCTCCCTGACATATCTACAGACGCTGTTTCCCTATGATCCCGAGCTGAAGCTAATGCAGCACGTGTACGAGCACTTCGGGGATGAGGTGATGATGCATCTGGAATATCTGCGGATGAACAGTACGATTGTCCCCGCCGCCTTGCAGCTAATCCGTTTCACAACACCGGAACGCCTGCAGGAAATCATCCGTTATCACGAGGATTAGCGATGAAGGCGCCGTGCTCCTCGTG
>JBCBJE010000751.1:0-3209 GCA_038523735.1 Cyanobacteria bacterium J06626_18
AACATCCAGATTCCCATCCAGATTCTGGATGTTTGTCCTCTCAGGAGGGGCGATCGCGCTGCAATCGGCACCTGTGATAGCACAATCTTGCGCTTTGAAAAGCCTCGACGCTCCTAACCCTGAGTTGCGGGCCTTTCGGGATACCACACTGGGGCTATCGCTGGGGATTCCTGTCAATTACCGCACAATGCTCCGCAGCAGCGGTCACGTTACCTTTCATAATCCCAGCAGTTTTGAGTTCATTCAGTGTTTAAGCAGTACAGGCCAATATGGCGAAGTACCCCCTTACGTTTCACTGGAAATCTATGAAGCTGTAATTCCCGATTCGGACTTGGTCCAAATTGTGCGGCGCAAGCGTCCTTGGGTGGACTACTACAACCCAGAATATTCATTAATAGAGATATCTGGCCATCCAGCGCTGCAATACGAGTACACGAACGAAATCTACCAAACGCCTATTGCCAACATTTCATTTCTGTCGGGGAATGGGCAGACATTGATAACGTTGTCGGGACCTGCTCAAGACCCTGTCTTGGCGAATGCGCTATCGACCCTAGAAATTTATCCCCATTTGCCATGAGGTCGTTTAAGCATTTTGATTGTCTGCTGAAGGCTTGCTGCGGTGGCGCCAATAGAGCCAGCAGGCTCCGCCAATCACCGCAGCTGCTGACAGGATGTGGACCACATTAAAGGGAGTACCTGGGAAAAACCAGGAGTCGGTGCGGAGAAATTCGATAAAAAAGCGTCCTAGCGGATACCAGATTAGATACAGCAGGGCAATGTCGCCATCTTTTAAGTTGGTTTGGAAGCGGCGAGAAATCCAGAAAATCAGGGCAAACCCCAAAAAATTCCACAGCGACTCGTACAGAAATAGAGGATGAAAGCGCGTGCTGTCGGGATAGGTGCCGAAATTGTCGTAGGGAGCAATCCGGTGAGGGCGATCAATCCGCAGCCCCCACGGCAGCGTTGTTGGGGGACCATACAGCTCCTGATTGATGAAATTACCCCAGCGTCCGATCGCCTGTGCTAAGGGAAGTCCCAACGCGATCGCATCCAAGTATGGCAGAGGATCCAATTTCCGCAAGCGCGTGAACAACCAGAGAGCAATACTCCCGAAAATAAAACCCCCAAAAATATGGATGCCACCCCCAGCAATATTGAAAATTTCTACCGGATTCTGTAAGTAATATCCCAAACCCGACTCACCACGCGGTGATTGAATAAACACATAGTAAAGCCGTGCCCCCAAAAATCCAGGAATCAATAGCCACAAGAGCATATCCCACAAATTATCGGGACTTTCTCCCCTACGAGCGACTTGGCGACTGGCAATTTGAGTCGCCACCAGAATGGCAATCAACATCAACAAACCGTACCAGCGCAGGGCTAGGGGACCGAATTGAAAAATGATGGGATCGACAGGGGGGTACATGAGGATTAAGGGAGTGGCAGGATGGGGGAGTGACGGGGTAAAGGGTAGTGAGTAGTGGGTCAAAGGGAAAGGGAAAAGGGGAAGCAGAATCTGTAAGGACGAGACATTTGGCCCGTATACTTACCACACACCCAGACCTTGAGCTCCAAATGCCTCACCCCAGCGCAACCAAGAACCAAGAACGAACAATCAATCCTCCAAATATCCCAAATCCTGTAAACGCCGTTGAACTTCGGGGTCGTCGTAGCCTGGAGCGCGGCGGGTAGTGACGACGGAACCATAATCGTTCATTTCACCTGCGAAGGCTTGGAGGCATTCTTGCAGGGCTTCGACATTTTCAGGCAGGATGGCGCTGATGTTGAGGGTTTCTTGGGGGTCTTCGCGGACATCGTAGAGTTCGATAGAGTCTTCGCCTGTTTCAATCAGTTTGTGGGTACCCATCCAAACAGCACGACGGGGTTGGTCGCAGGCGCGATCGCGAACTAACTCGGGCTGTCGTTTCTGCATTAAGTTCACAACATTCTGAGGCGGGATGGCCTCGGCAAACACATAGTCAACTTCGGGATGAGGATGCTGCTGGGGCAATAGGCTCAGGGTTTGTTCCGTTTCGGTGGCAAGGCCGGCAGCATCGAGGACCGTGTGGAAAAGTCGGCGTGTGGAGACGACTTCTTTAATCACAGAAGGAACTGTGTTGGGCTGGTCAGGCTGACGAATAATGAGAGGAACCCGGACTAGCTCGTTGTAAATAGATAGGCTGTGGCCCATCATCTGCTTCTCGCCCAGATGCTCCCCGTGGTCAGCGCAAATAATAACGAGGGTATTTTCGAGACAGCCATACTGTTCCAGTGTTTGGAAGAAGGTGCCCAGGAGCACATCCTGGTAAGCGACTTCAGCATCGTACATGCCGTCGAGCGTTTTCTTCTGATCCTCATTCAGAGCCCCTGTTAGCGGTGCGAGCCAACCGTAAACGTCATTGTTGAAGCGCTGAAGAAAGTTGCGGGCATCGCGATCTTCGAGGACGTGGGGGGCGTGTTTCTCAATATATTGTCGGGGTGGATGGTAGGGCATGTGGGTGCCCATCAAGTTTACAAAGGCGAAGATGGGTTGATCAGGCTGGGTGTGGGTGCGATCGCACAGCAGCCGTGCTGTATCTTCTAATGACTTGGCGGTGTTGCCCTTAAAGCTGAGGGCAGTTTGCCACAGAGGGACCATCAACGGCGTAAATGACAGGGACAGTAACCAATCCGATCGCGCAAAGGCATCTTGCACCTTATTCATCACACCCGACAACTGTCGCTTAAACCATTGACGGTAGCGTCCCACAGGACTCGAAGAAACTCCCGCTTGATTGGGGCGAGAAGTGAGTAGGCCACTGTAATTCAAGAAACTCTGGAAGCCTCGCCGCAGTCCATTATTGATCACACCTACCAGGGGATTGTTGCAAAACCCAGCCGTAAAATAGCCGCTATCGCGCAGGCGCTCGACCAAGGTAGTCACATCCTCAGGCATGACGGAGTAGGACTGAGTCATGGTGTGTTCTGAGGGGTAGAGGCCCGTGAACATAGCGGCGTGCGAAGGAACGGTCCACTGGGCGGCAGCGATCGCCATGTCGAACCGGGTCGCTTTGGCCGCGAAGGCGTCGAGATTGGGGGTGGTGTTCTGGGGATAGCCATAGCAGGAGAGGCGATCGACTCGCTGCGTGTCCAGGACTATGAAGAGGATGTCGGGACGCTGGCTAGACATGACATTTATTTGCAATTGGGACTTATTACAGAAT
>JBCBJE010000752.1:0-3203 GCA_038523735.1 Cyanobacteria bacterium J06626_18
CTTAGCACTAGCTAGACGTTAACGTCGAGAACATTATTTCAATGCTTATAAGGACAGTCCGTTCATCCGGGAAAACTGTAAAGGTATACGCAACGCATTTGATACCTTTGAGATACTCTAATTTATGCTGTTAGATAGATATTGTTCAGACCCGCGAAGTAAAACCATCCCTCCATGAAGCTAAACAGTATGCTTTTCTGTGAGGAATAGAGTCTATGAGGAATAGAGGCAGGTTGAGTGACAGGTTGTTGAAAGACTGGCCTACTCAGGCTACTTGAAGCGTAACGGGTGTAAACCGAGAAATCTTGTGTTATCGAACCAGCGTGATCAGCACCAAACCAAAAAGAAGCAAGGTCTTAGAGGCTTTTTGAGTCGCCCAGTTGTTGGTGATGTGCTTGTGGCTGAGCTAGCGATTGTATTTGTGGTCGCACTGGTTTTCTATGGAATAGCATCTGCATTAGATATAAACATACGCTGGGTTGAATGGTCAGAACAGCGCGAGCAATACGAGCTAGACGAGTTGCCTATTGGTTTTGCAATTGCACTTCTATCATTCGTATGGTTTTTAGGACGCTGCTGGATTGCGCTTAATAGGAGTAATTCTAAGCTGATTTACACACGGCGTATGCTCCTCTCAAAAATCCGTAATCGCAATCAAGCCGAGCGTACAGGCACCTACCTTCGGAGGCAGCTTGAGCGACGAATCATTTCCCAAAACCGACGAGCTGAGCGGATGCAATTAGTCAAAGAAATGGGAGACCTGCTGATATTTGCTCAGAATAAATCCGAGATTTTGAGTGTTGCTCTGCGCTACGCCAAGCAAATCATCCCGGTTTCATCGGGGGCCATTTATGAAACCTATGACAACTCACTCAAGCATCTTCGCGGGTGGGGAACGCTAGCCGACACTGATGCAGAAAATGTGGTTGGCTACCGCTGTTGGGCGACACGACGCGGGAAAATTTATACAGAAGTCGTAACACCTGACAATTTACCTTTATGTGCTCAAGCAGTTGGCAGTCAGCAAATTATCTGTGTTCCTATTCTCACGCCCAGAGGTGTTTGGGGGGTTCTGCGGTTTCGCCAAGACAGTCCATTAGATGACGTTGCCGCTGACCTCGACTTAAGCCACGATGCTATCGCTAACGCTACACCCATTACCCAACTTGAAAGTTGTGAATTGAAAGAGCTGGCTGAAGCGATCGCGGATGCGATAGGTCTACACGTGCACAACCTTTACTTGAGAGAACAGCTCACCCTCGAATCAGTTCGTGATCCGCTGACCGGCATCTTAAATCGTCGCGGGTTACTGAAGCTAGTTCAGGAACAGGGATTGTTGGAAGATCCAAAATCTTCGCTGTCCATCCTATTTTTGGATCTTGATCGGTTTAAACAATTTAATGACAAGTTTGGTCACGATGCCGGTGACACGGCGCTCATATCAATTACTCGCCTAGTCAGCCGGTCGATTCGCCAACGCGATATCTTCTGTCGCTATGGGGGGGAAGAATTTCTGCTGCTGCTAACCGGTACCGATAAGTCAGTTGCCTTATCGCGAGCTGAGAAGATTCGTCAATCCGTCGAACAGCATGCCTTAGTATCGGGCAGTCGTCAGTTCGACAACCTGACTCTGTCAATTGGTGTCGCTTCCTATCCTGAAGACGCTAATGGCTATGCTGCACTCGTCAAACGGGCCGATGAGGCCCTCTATCAAGCCAAAGAACTGGGACGTAATCGAGTGGTTGATTGTGCTAATGCCGAATCATAGCACGTCCCGCAAACAGCCTGTAGGATGGGGAAAGAGGAATGCCCGTGCCACCATCAGAAACATTTCCGGTCCTGATGGGCATGCTTCACTTTGCCCATCCTACGAGGGGAAGATGCGTTTCCAGTAATCTTTGAGGCTGCTAGCGAATTGCGATAAATCCAGCTTCATTTAGGAGGGTCTGTCCTTCCTGAGTCAGCAGCAGATTGACATAAGCTTCCCCAGCCTGCTGATCGGGCTGTCCATCTTCGCGCACGATGACAAATAGCCGGCGGGTGAGGGGATAGTCGCCGCTGCGAAGCGCATCAGTGTTGATTTGGTTCCGCTGGGCGGGACAGTTCTGCGGAGGAACGTAGGAGCCAGCGTAGGGGGATACTAGCTGATCGGACTGGCGACCCACAGCAATAGGCTTGACGGTGCATTGCCCCACCACCTCAGGGGCCGATGCGTAGTAAATTGCACCCGGCGTGCTGCCAACAAATCGCAGCGCCTCGGTCGTACTGTTAATGATAGACACGCTCCCTGACAGAGTGGCTCCTCCTAGAACAGCTTCAGTAAAAAATGCGACAGTGCCTCCCTCTGGTGGCCGTGATACAGCCACAATCGGTACGTTAGGACCGCCTAGCTGACTCCAATTGGTCAGTTGACCTAGGTAGATGTCGCGCAGTTGGTCAATCGTTACGCCTTCCACTGCCAAATCAGGATTAACCGCGATCGCAAGTCCCTCGATCGCCACCGGCAACTCTTTGAGCGTAAAGCCCTCCGCTTCAGCCCGCTGGCGTTCATCTGCAGTCAGAGGGCGCGAAGACTGGGCAAAGGATAGCTGGTTTGCCAGCAGCATATTGATACCCGTGCCCGATGCAGGGGGACCGCTAACAGGATTCGTGTAGCGAAGGTCAAAGTTGGGATGCGCTTGCTCAATGACCGGGTCAACTATGCCCCGAACCGGAGCCCAGGATGTGCTGCCGCCATAGCTAAACAAGCCAGAAGGCACCCCTTGAATAGCGACAAAATTATCGCCTGTGTTGGCACCACCGCTAGTAGTAGGTGCCGAGGGGTTGGTGGTGGATGAACCGTTGCCTACCCCCGGCAACGATCCCAAATTCACCGCATTGTTGCGGGTAAATAACCAATAGCCGCCCCCCAGCAGCCCGGCCGTAACCAACAGGGAGGCAATCAATATGGGGGTTTCATTCTTACGGCTCATGATCTTTGCGGGGGATAGTGGAGACCTACAGGAACCTGGACAGAACCACATAGATAAGTCGAAACAGAGTGCCCACGAGCACGGCTGCAAGGCCTGCCATGATGGCTAACACCACCACCATAACCCGAGGCGCATCAGCCCCTGCCACGATCGCATGCAGGGGAGGGAATAACAGCACAATGCCTAACGTCACAGCGGCAATGATGACTAGGTCGAACCGCTCAATCACGC
>JBCBJE010000753.1:0-3194 GCA_038523735.1 Cyanobacteria bacterium J06626_18
CAGGTGATAGAATCGGCGGTCAATCAGCCGTAGCGACAAAACTTCGACATCCAGCCACTGCGCTAGGTAAGGATGAGAATCGAGTTCCGAACGAAACCCGTACCCAGCCCAAAGCCATTCTCCAGCGCGGTCCAGGAGGGCATCGCCTGCTCCCTCAAAAGGCAAACCTTGGGGCAGGGTATGTACGGTGTAGCCCTGATCGGCAAACCACTTTTGAAAATGGGGCTCTTCTCCCTGCCGTTCGGGATGGAAAAAGCGACTGAGCACAACGGTGTCGCCGAGGACCAAGCCGGCATTAGCGGTGAATACCATGTCTGGCCATCCGGGCTGAGGCTCAACGAGCTCAACCGTTGCATAGTCTTTGAGGAGGGTATGGAGGCGCTCCCACTGGTCTTGGGCGCGATCGCGCGATGAGCGATGGATATTGCCCTCCATCCACGGATTGATCACGTAATCAACCTCATAGTGCTGCGGAGCACACATCAAAATTCGCACAGGCTCTGTCATGACCCACCCAACCTTGAATGTCTTTGCGGAACAGCTACCAGCTTAAAGCGGGACGGCATCCGTAGATTCTTCTGACGGAACATTTTCTGGCGCAAATGAGACAAAAACGCAAAAGCCAGTTGCTGACAAAGGCACCAACGCCGTCAACCTGCCACTCCCTACTAAAGGGTCACATCTCATTGTGGACCTTCAGATACAGTATCAAAAGTCATCACTCCATAACTTTTGAGCTGTTGCTGGCTTACTCTTTGACGTTGGGCAAGGGCTTGTTGAGGTTGGCTTGGCCCACATTAAAGGAGATGGCATAGGGGCTGTCCATTTTTGTGGATGCCTTTCTAATTTCTAGGCCAATCACCTGCCCGTCTTCGTCGTAATCGAGAACGAGTCCGGGCGCAATCTGTGCGGTTTCCTCAATCACAGTGGCGACGAGCGCAATCTGTAGGATGTCCTGATCAGGGTCATAAACGACTTTCATGAGAAGGGGTGTCCTCGCTTCCAATGACAGACAACTTACCAGGATGAACTGATAAGGGCCAAGCACTTAGCAAACCCGTATTTTGTGACCTCAATCGTAAGTGGCCATTGGAGAAGCGTTGCCCACTTGCTGGGTTTAGGGGGCTGAAGGGCGCGATCGCTTTGGTGACGTGGTTGGTTGAGAGGCAATCCGTCAGGATATCTGCTTATCAGCCTCTTACGTTCTCTAGAGCTTTCTAATCAGCTGTTCTAGCGAACCATAAAGATTAGCTAAATTGTCAATCGTGAAATTTCGATCATGTTTGGTGAAAACATCTGTAAGCAGTCGACCAAATTGCCATAAATTGCCGTCCTTTACAATGCCGTAGACTGCTCTTTGAGGATTTTTATTAATCTTCTGAGCCGCTAACATTTGAGCGTAGCGAATTTGATACCGTTTTTGCACTTCTGAGATCGATTTAAAGTCGCTAAAAGCCATCTTCGTTAAGTCTCCGGTATGGCCGCAGTATCTTCTTCCTCACAGGCTCCGATACTCACCCAACTGCTAGCACCGTCTTCCCAGTGTTCCTTTTTCCAAATTGGGGCATTGTGCTTCAGCGTATCGATCGCGAACTGACACGCCGCAAATGCTTCACCCCGATGAGGACAACCCACCGCGACCAGTACGCTAATCTCGCCAATCATCAGTTTTCCTGTACGGTGATGAATCACAATGTGGGTGACATCGGCCCAGGTTTGCCGGATTTGGGCGGCGATTTGCTTGAAGACCTCCAGCGCCATCGGTTCGTAAGCTTGATATTCCAGGCAATCCACCGATCGCCCGTCGGTGTTGTTGCGCACCATGCCGCTCATCACTACGATCGCGCCATTGCGCGAGTCATCCGCCAGATGATAAGCCTCCTCCAAAGACAGAGGTGCAAAGGTAAGGGCAAAGTAATCGCCTTCTGTAGTAGGAGCAGGTGAGGTAAGGGCAACAGAGGAATTCAGCACCACGGGGTTCAATTATCCATCCAGGACAGCGGCATCCCGACCACGGGTACCTAGTAAATATAGTAGGGCCATCCGCGTGGCGATGCCGCTGGTGACCTGCTGGCCGATGAGGCTGAGGTTTGGATCATCCATCAGGTCAGAGCTGATTTCCACCCCTCGGTTAGTGGGGCCGGGATGCAAGATTTTTACGGATGGCTGGCAGATTTTGAGGCGATCGCGGGTAATGCCAAACTGCTGATGATATTCCCGCAGGCTGGGCAGTAGGTGCTGGGTCATGCGTTCTCTCTGAAGGCGCAGAGTCATCACAAAATTGGCTTTCTCTAGGGCGGGATCCAACGATGTGTGTTGAAACAGGCGACGGGTGAGATTCGGTGGATCGACCGTTGATTTCCGGAAGCCTGTGATAAACCCCTGAGGTAACAGGGTGGGAGGCCCGGCCAGATGAACCTCGGCACCACAGGCCGTCAGACTCCACAGATTAGACCGAGCTACACGGGAATGCACAATGTCACCCACAATCGCAATCTTTTTGCCTTGCAGGGCGTCCACGGCCGGATTTTCCGGATTGAGCACAGTACAGAGGGTGAAGAGATCTAGGAGTGCTTGAGAGGGATGTTCATGTTGTCCATCACCCGCATTCAAAACCCCCACACCGGTCTGCAGCCGATCCAGTTCGGCAGCGATCGCATGGGGAACACCGGTCGCGGCATGACGAATCACCATCAGGTCGGCTCCCATGGCCAGATACGTCTTGGCTGTGTCCAGAATGGTCTCTCCCTTTGTCAAGGAAGAGCTGCCTGGAGCAAAGTTGAGCACATCTGCCGAGAGGCGTTTCGCTGCCAGCTCAAAACTGCTGCGGGTCCGGGTTGACGGTTCAAAAAATAGATTCGTAACGACTCGCCCTTGCAGAGTCGGAACCTTCTTGGTGCGACGGGATAGGACATCCCCGAAGCTAACCGCTGTCCGTATCACCGTTTTGTAATCCGCTGGCGTAAACCGAGACAACGAAAGAACGTGACGATGATTCCAAACAGTCTCAGTCACAGCAGCAGCATCCCATTTAGTGAGTCAATCAGGAGGGCATAGAATCATGACCAAGGTTAGCTTACACCGCTTCGCCAGACTACCCCAGCGATTTCTGGTGTCCTTAGGGCTAGGCATCGGATTGCTGACCGTAGGGGAGATCGCGCCACCGCCCTCCCCGACTCAAGATGATCCCGCAG
>JBCBJE010000754.1:0-3187 GCA_038523735.1 Cyanobacteria bacterium J06626_18
GTCAGAAGGGTATTGCGTCAAACTGAGAAATTTCGATTAGGCAGCAATTTAGGAGTCAGAAGGCTGAGAAAAATGCCTACCTTTGCCAACAACGCTGATGAATGATGTCTATGAGGCTTCTTCAGAGGAAGATTCTTCGATCGATCGCTCAAGGTAAGGTTCATCAACCAAAAAAGAGCCCCGCTCAAACTTCACAGCCCAGTAGCCTCCCGGTCGCTGTTCGGTCACAATTCCCACGTCTCCCACCGAAATTAAATCGGGCGGGCGCAGCATCGGCATGGGGTCAGCAGTTTTGAAATAGGGGGGTTGCGACTTAAGGCGGACGCGATCGCCAACGAGAAAGCTCATGATTTCAGGGTTCTTTGTGGGTTCGGTGATGACATCCCGCAATCCTAGTTGAACCCTCGGCTACAGGCAACACCGCGCGTAATGATAGATGTCGAAAAACTGCCCATCTTTGAAGACTTCAGACTTTAAGATGCCTTCCAGTTCATAACCGCATTTTTCTAAAACCCGCATGGAGGCTTTGTTGGGCTGCAGAACCGGGGCAAACAGTTTGCGATAGCCAAGGGCGGCGATCGCGTATTCGGTCATTTGGCTCACGGCTGCGGTTGCAATACCCTGGCCCCAGTAGGCTTCCCCCAACCAGTAACCAATCTCAGCAACATGTTGTTTCCAGCCTTCCTGGGGACCAATACCCACACTACCGGCAAACTCACCGTTGTATTGAATCACTTTGGTCACAGTGTTACCAGTGGTTGAGCCTGTAGCAACCCACCAGTCAGCATCCTGGCGAGTGTAGGGGAAGGGAAACGTATCAACTAGATATCGCGACACATTCTTGTTATTGGCAAGATCAACTAAGCGAGCAGCGTCTGATATTTCGTAGTCTCGTAGGGTAATCATGCGGCCCTGCGCGTTTTGTTGAGTACATTCCGTGTATTCGAGGATGGGAAGATGGAGAACCTTATGCGCTTACCTGCAAGGTTCTGGTACTCAGAGAAATATCCTGCTGTGCTGCCCAGGTATTCAGGTTTGCAAGAGCGCGATCGCGGTATTTGCCATAGCGTTCGCGCTTATTGCGGATCTTCTCCGGTAGCGCGGGCAGAATGCCGAAGTTAGGCGGCATGGGCTGGAAGTGCTTGGGTTCAGCAGAACTAATGAAGTCGAATAGGGCTCCCATCATCGTAGTGACGGGGAGTGTTACTGGATCTTTGCCCAAGGCCAATCGAGCTGCGTTGGTGCCCGCTAGCCAGCCTCCAGCCGAGGCAGCGGTGTAGCCTTCAGTACCCACCAGTTGTCCCGCGGCCAAAAGCTTAGGACGTTTGTGGAAGTGCAGGGTCGCACCCAGAAGTTCCGGCGAATTGATGAAGGTGTTACGGTGCATGACACCCATACGGACAAACTCAGCATCTTCAAGTCCCGGAATCAGGTGAAAGATACGCTTTTGCTCACCCCAGCGCAGATTAGTTTGGAAACCCACCATATTCCAGAGCTGTCCAGCTTTGTCTTCCTGACGCAGTTGGACAACGGCATAGGGCTTTTTGTCCTTGTTAGCAGGATCTTTGAAGTGGCCCAAGCGGGCATCGAATAGCCCCACGGGTTTAAGAGGGCCGTAGCGCATCGTATCTTCGCCGCGCCGTGCCATTTCTTCAATCGGCAGACAGGCTTCAAAAAACTTGGCAGTTTCGCGCTCAAATTCCTTCAACTCAGCCTGTTCGGCAGCACACAACTCTTGCCAGAAATGCACATACTGGTCTCTGTTCATCGGGCAGTTAAGGTAAGCTGCCTCGCCGCGATCATACCGGGAAGCCATAAAGGCAATCTCACGGTTGATGCTCTCGCCGACGACAATTGGGCTAGCGGCGTCGAAGAAACTCATGTACGCCTGTCCCGTAAAGCGTTGCAGGTCCTCAGACAGGGCAGTGCTCGTGAGGGGTCCCGTGGTGAGCACCGCAATACCGTCTTCAGGAATGTGGGACACTTCGCCGCGCCGCAGTTCAATCAGGGGGTGGCTCGCCAGAGCCTCCGTTAGGTCGCGGCTGAAGATAGCCCGATCCACCGCCAGCGCTCCCCCAGCCGGCACCTGATGCTCGTCAGCTTTGCCGATGACGACTGATCCCAGCCGCCGCAGTTCTTCGTGCAAAAGCCCCGAGGCGCGATCGCTGGACTGCGCCCCAAAAGAATTACTACACACCAGCTCAGCCAGATGCTCAGAATGGTGAGCGGGGGACTGCTTAACCGGGCGCATTTCGTGCAGAATCACAGGCACACCGGCCTGAGCAATTTGCCAGGTTGCTTCAGTGCCCGCTAGCCCGCCACCGATGACGTGAATAGGATGCATAAAATTAGCGATCGCGTTTTCAGCCTTTCTAGGATAGCGGAAGGTGTCTGGAGAGGTTGTGGGGTGGGAGGGTAGAGAGTGGAAGGGTAGAAGGGGGATGAGTTTCGCTTGACCACCCCCTACCCATTACCCCTTACCCTCTACTCCGTACCCACCTAAAATTTCCTAGCTTGAACAAATGAATCCCATCAAAAGTTGTTTGGATTCAAAGGACGCCCAGTGCTGTTCATCAATTGAGTCCCTGTCCCCCCGTCAGCTGGGTCTAAGAAGGGGCGAAGATTGATGCCGTCGCTGCTTTGGGAACTGCTAGTACCGCCACCAGGCAATCCTAAAACCTCGTTGATGTCGTCCAGAACGTCGCTGTCTTCGCCAGTGAAGGTCGTAACGCCTTGGGTCGCATCGCCTTGGTCAGCTAGCACGAGGTTGTTGAAGACGCTGTCGCGGGTAACCCGAGGATCTTGTCCTGGCGGCACTGTAAAAACAATACGACAGCCACCCACCGCTTCGGTCGTGACGCAGACTGTGTTGTAGCCGTTCTCAACATCGTTCTGCAGCTCTAGAAGACCGTCAGGGCGATATTCTTCGAGGCGGCGGCTAATTTCATTACAGCGCCGCTCTGCTGGCCATGCACTACCCAAATCTTCGGGGACTGCCCAAGGATAGAGTTCACCGGGCTGGCTCACGGGCGAGTACATAACCGTGGGTTGACCATTTTCTACCTGGCAGGTGAAGCGAGAGCTGTTCAGTTCATCAGGAATCTCTGGCGGTGCTTCTTGGGTTGGCTCCTCAGGAACTTCTTGGGACGGTGCTTCAGGCACCTCTTGAGCCAAGCTGCGATCGCCA
>JBCBJE010000755.1:0-3183 GCA_038523735.1 Cyanobacteria bacterium J06626_18
CTCAAGATATCGCTTCAAGCGTGGCCCAAGACACGATTGGAGTTCCATTGCGACAAGACAGCAAGTATAACCAGGCAATGTTAGATGCTAGCGATCGCCTCATCGCTGTTTTATCCGGCGAACCAGATCCAGGTCCGCCGACCGAAGTTGCATCTTACGAAATTGAAAGTACGTTCGCCTCTGCCGAAGAAACCGACGAAAACCGCAATAGCTCTACTGTAATCGTGGTCGGGTTCCTAATCGCTGCAACGATTATCCCCATGGCAACCTACTATTTTTACCAATCTATGGGAGGCTAGCGACCTGCAAAAATGCAGCTTTCATTCTGCCAACCTAATCCTGAATGTACTCGTGGCCTGAGATTAATGCCACCTCTGCGCGTACAAACTCACGACCCAAATACGCTGCATGCTCCATTCGGCTCACCGGGCAAGCAGCCTCATTTGATTCGAAGATGGCAATGCAAAGCTCCTTAGCCGTGCGACCAGTGTAGACGCGGGTGTGTTGCCGCTGAACACTACCTTCGCAGGGCAAGGGTTCGCCAGTCTCCGGATCACAAGCCAGTCCTTTCTCATTAATGACATTTGTAAAGTGCTTGGCATAGATCAGACCCTGCTCAGGCTCAAGGTAGATAAGAAAATAGCCACTTGGATCGAGCTCAATGAATCGATTTGAGAGTTTATCATCCAACTCGACCATGGCTTGTGCGTCTAGACGGTGGGAGAGGCTGGAGTGTGTCATTCAGTCTTGATGGGGGCAAGCTATTTGTGCAGGGTCACTATTCTAGCGCCTGGAAACGTTGAATAGAACCACAGAGATACGGAGAGCACGAAGATGCGTCGGGAGAGGGCAAATCGAGTTTCTGGGTTAATTATTGGGGCCGCTATAGAAGTACATAGGGAGTTAGGGCCAGGATTACTGGAATCGGCCTATGAAGCATGTTTGAAGTACGAGCTTTCTCAGAGGGGTATATCGATCAAAAGTCAGGTACCACAGCCTGTGAGTTATGAAGGCATCCGTATGGACTGTGGCTACCGTCTTGATCTGTTCGTCGAGAATACGGTCATTGTTGAGCTAAAAGCCGTAGAAGCTCTACACCCAGTTCACTCTGCCCAGTTGTTGACTTACTTAAAGCTCCAAAACTGCTGGCTCGGTCTACTCATTAACTTTAATGTCCCTGTTCTTACGAAAGGCATTAAACGCCTCGTCAACGGTCAACCTCTGTGAAACCTGTACCTCTGCTATCATCCTTACATCTTTATTCTGCAGCCTCTGTGGTCTCCGTGCCCCTGCGGTTCCCCATCACCCCAAACTCTTCAACGGCAAATCCGCATTGATCGCTTCAATCTCCTGTTGTTCTACCCGATTAATCTCCTCAATATGACTGGTTAGGATTTGCTGTAGACGCGGCGCATAGAAGCGATGCAGGCTGTAGTTGGGTCGGGCTGGAAATCCTCGGCGCTTTTTATGGCGACCACCCGCTCCAGGGTCAAACGACTGAATGCCATTGTCAATAGCCCACTCAATGGGACGGTAATAACAAGCATTGAAATGCAGGTGGTTGAATTCTGCCTGACAGCCCCAGTAGCGACCGTAAAGCAAGCCACCCTTGCGCAGACAAAATGACATACCCACCGGGCGATCGCGGTCTTCCTCATAAGCAGCAAAGAAGACAACACGTTCGCGATAGTCAGGATATAGCTGCTCAAAAAAACGGCGGGTTAAATACTTGCTACCCCACCAGCCAAATTTGTCACACGTATCACTGTAAAAGTCGTACATGTGAGAACAGAGCGCGCGCTGGATATCATCAGATGCAATAGGCTCCAGTCGTAAGCCCGCTTTTTCAAGCGATTTACGTTCCCGCTTGATGTTACGCCGCTGGTTAGCATTAAAACGGGCTAAGTAGTCATCAAATGTTTGATAGCCTTCGTTTTGCCAGATGTAACTGTGGTGTAGCCATTTGCTAAAACCTCGCTGCTCCATCAATAGACGCCACTCTGGATCAACATACAGAAAGTGACAGCCAGCAATCTGATTGCGATCGCAAAACTCGTCGATTGCATGCACCATCATATCGGTCACTAGAGGCTCATCCTCACCGGGTGCAATCAAAAAACGATAGCCTTCGGCAGGGGTAAACGGTGACATCCCTAATAGCTTAGGGTAGTACTCAATACCCAGACGGTGAGCCAACTCCGCCCACTGATGGTCAAATACAAATTCACCATAGCTGTGTCCCTTAAGATATAGCGGTGCAGCGCCTATCAACGTGCCCTCACGCCAAACAGTCAGATGGTTGGGTAACCATCCAGCATTTGCAACCGCGCTGCCTGAGCGCTCCATGTTGTGCAGCCACGCCCACTCTAGAAAGGGTGTCTTCAAAGGCTGCGCCATCACATCCCAGGCAGCCTGGGGAATTTCGTGAATTTGGCGACACCAGGCAACTGTATACTGCGACTTCCGCTGTTGAACCATAAGAACTGGGGCAATCGCCCATCCTTGGCAAAACTCTTTCCTTAGCGTAAATCAATCTTTATCACGATGGCAGCGTCGATAGTGCAAAAACACTTCATCACCCAAAGGTTTAGCCTGTACCAGTCGCAGCCGCGGAGCGCGTAACACAGTCATCCCGTCACCATCGCAAGGGGTTGGCGCCGTACGTCCACCAATGAGTAACGGGCAAATCGTCAGGTGCATCTCGTCAATTAAGTTTTGCTCCATCAATTCAGCAACCAGTTTACCGCCTCCCAGTACCGCCAGTTTTCGAATTCCCTGATGCAGAAAGGTCTGGAGGATTGTCGCCCAGTTTGTGGAATCGTGCAGTAGCGACAGGATGCGGTCAAACTTATCCTGCTGTACCCACTTCGAGGCTCCCCGTTGCGTCGTCAATAACCATCGGGGTACGGGCTGCTGAAAGAAGCGTAGATTAGAATTTATTTCACCACTGCGGGAACAAACAATCTGGATAGGTTGGTCAGGCTTCTGGTGAGCCTGCCGCTGGGCCATCAAAACAGATTGTCGAACGGGTAGGCAGGTTCCATAAGCTCGTAGAGTTCCAGCTCCAAATAAAACAGCATCTGCCTTAGCAATTTCTGTCTCCAGGTGCAATCGGTCTTCACGCGAAGAAAATCTGGCTGCGGTACGATCGCGATCAGCAATCTTGCCATCGGCACTCATCGC
>JBCBJE010000756.1:0-3183 GCA_038523735.1 Cyanobacteria bacterium J06626_18
CCCAAACCTACCCACTTGGCATTTTCGAGACTCTAGACAGGCTTCTCCTACAAGCCGGTGAACTAACCTGGCAGGCCGGTCCCTTAAAGAAAGGCTCGAACCTATGCCATGGAACAGCGGGTAGGTTTGGGCCAAGCTCGTCACCATCCCCGGAGCGCCGTGGCACCACTGCGCCAACAATTGTTTGGGCAACCAACTACGGGTAGTAACATTCGGTAGCCAGTTGGCGGCATCGTCTTTTACTTGGGCTGTCTTGGCTAGCAACTGCGCGGTGCGCTTGTAAAGTAATTGCTGTTTTTCGGTGGCAAGGTGGTCGACGCCTCGCAGCAGGGCATAAAGATTGCCAGCATAGCCATGAGCGGGGCCAGTCATCTGCCGAGTTCTTCCATAAAGATCTTGGATCCACAGATAGCAGTCAAAATCTGAGTTGTACTGCCACTGCTGCCAGAGATAGTCGACATTACGGCGGTATAGCTCGATCCACTTTGTTTCACCTGTCCACTCACTCATCCACAGCGCTGCCAGCATTGTGCCGGGAGCCGCCCAAAAGGCTTCGTTGGTGGGGTTTGCAATGTTGGCTTCAATTTGCTCATAGAGACGGTTCGCGATCGCGTCATCCGGCGCTAACCGCCAATGCACGAGGGCAATACCGACTTCTCCCATAAATAAGGACGGGACTACCGCTCCAGTATCCGGTGCCTGATGATAGGTGGCATACACTGCGCCAATGAGCACCGCTGGATTGAGGGATAAGTCAATGGCTGTAGCTTTATGCAGATAGTCTAGTGCCCAAAGTACCCCCGCAGCTCCCAGATAAAGGCAAGTGTAGGTTGGGACGGGGGGTGGAAAATCGCGATCGAGCGGGTGAATGGGCCAGTAAGTTTTTTGAGGGTTCCACTGCTGCTCAGTGTCAGTCACAATTGCCTGAATCACATTATGGGCCTGCGCCTCTTTCCAGGGGCTGCTTTGGAGTGATTCATGCCGTCTTTGCGAGTAGAGCATACTTCACCTGATTTACGCTTAGTGTTGATAACTAGCAGCCTTGTGAGGTGTTAATCAGGCAATACATGGGAAGGCACGTCAGGAGCCTCGTCATCATCGGGGACGCGGTTGAGGTTGCGGACCCAGAGGTCTTGATAGAAGCCTTCTTGAGAAAGTTCAACTTTGGACTGGGCCGAGAGGTACAACAGGCCCCAAAACACGCCCACACGCTCGTGCTTGTCAGCTTCTTCGGGCGACTGAGGTGCGTGACTCTCCATCTCGGGACGGTGCTTGGGCCACTCTACTAGCAGCTCTTCAAAGTTCAACCAGCTGAGGTGCTCTTCCAGAGCATCCCAATACTGATCGAGAAAAGCTTCAAGCGCGGCGGCGATTTCAGAGAGGTTTTCCTGGTGAGCCAGTTGGGTGATGGCGCGCACCGCCTGACGTTTAGACTGAGGCCGGGCGCGGCGAGCCCGAACACGGGGCGGCTGCTCGGAGATGACAGCGGCGATGGTTTCTAGCTGGTCAATTAATTCTTTGAGTGTGACGGGGCGACGCTCAGGCGGTGGAGCGATCGCGCGCCGATGCAAGTGCTGCTCAAGATTTCGAGGCAGCGGCATATCCACAAACCCCTCGGCTTCTTCAAAAAAAGCTTCGGCTTCCAGAGCAGCTTCGGCTTCATCGACCTCAGCCCGCACCAAAGTATCGGCCTTAAGCAGCACCAGCATAGAAGCATACAAAAAAGCTTGCCCCGACTCGGACAAACTAGCTTCATAAGGAGAACGACCCGGACCTGACGGTGTGAGGGGCTCAGTTTTCAGCGACTTCAAAAACCGATCAATTACGTCAATGACCTTCACGTCCCAGGGGTCAATTTCCCCCTGTTCGGCAAGGTCAATCAAAAAGGCGATCGCGTTTTGGGCGAGGGATACCGTCATTGAGGTTAATTCGCAAAGGCTCCGCTCGATTCTGTCTGATCGTTTGCTTGTTTGGAGGCAGGCAGGATTAGCTTTTGCTCTTCGAGTTCAACCCGGTAGCGTTCAACGTCGCGTTCTAGTTCCTGAATACGAATTTCACGCTGCTCGACTTGCTTGCCTGTGCCTAAATGGCCTTGCACCTGCACCCAAACGCTGAACACCCAGGCCAGAACAGCACCAATACCCATGGCGACGATGAGTTCGATGCACAGTGGCGCTTCAATATCGATGCCTTGAACAATATGAATAATGGCGGGGTCGGTGTTTTCGATGCCAAACAAGACCAACGCGAGCGAAATAACAAAGATAACGACAAAGTTTACCTGTCGCATAACTATGGACTCCTAACGTCGTCGAGGAACAAATTCACTAGACTGCGCCGTTCCGATAGGGTAGCGCATCTAGATACGGGATTATAACGAGGGATGCGATCGCCCCTTCCAGAACGAACAGTAGATCCCTGAGCCATCATCCATTGTGCGTCTCTCTGGATCGAGACGGTTGCATAAAATCTTTACCGACGGGGCTGGCACCTATTCTCGGTCACCTTCAAGTAAGCGAGATGTGAAGGACCGTTCAGCAATCTCCGCAGGATTTGGGCTGGAGACTGAAAAGCCTTCATGGGGATCTAGCGGATTATGCGAGCAGTTTGGGTAGTTTAAACAGGATGCCTTCTGTAAGACCACATAGGTTCTGCAGACTGCATTGATCGCATCAAAGAGTTGGCTACAGCGTTAGAGAGTTGGCTTAGGGATGATTGATTCGCAAAAGTTTGTTGTCTGCAAAGGCACCTCAGGTATGGGCAACCGCATTCTGGCGGCCTGTACAGCCCTTCTGTATGGCGAGATGGCTAACCGCAAAGTCGTAATTGACTGGCGCGACAACAGCTACTCTGAGGATGAAACCGAAAATGCGTTCCCGAATTATTTCGATTGCCCTACAGCCCATTCAGTCGGGGACATCCCAGACACGCAATCGGTTTTTCCTGAACTGTGGATTGGCAACTTGGATAAGTCTTTGGGGCGCCTCCGCGACGAGCTGGGTTTGAAGGGTTACTCCGAAATGTCCTTCGACGTTTCAAGCATCGATTATGCGACAGAAATGCTTGTCTTTTGTGCCTATACTCACAAAATCAAGAGTCTAAAACCTCTCTTCAAAGGTGAGTTTGCCTATCTCAGGGATATGACGACTCCAGAAATATTGAGGTCGGTTCTGAGTTCAAGAC
>JBCBJE010000757.1:0-3181 GCA_038523735.1 Cyanobacteria bacterium J06626_18
CCTCTCGTTCCACAATGCTAGACAACGTGACCCATTCCTGCAGCGAAAAGCGTGAGTCGGTTTGCTGATAGAGCGGTAAAGCGATGGCCTCAAAGCGCCCCAACATCATATCAACAATTGCTTCTGGCGTTACAACCTCGGCAGGAAGCTGATACGTGTCGGGGTAGAGGTAGCCCTCTAGGTGCGGAAGATTTGAAGGTAGCCAAGGATAACGATCCGAAGGAATTTGTTCGGTGGCAGCTAAGAAAGCTTCAGCAGAGAAAAATCCTCGTTCTTCAAAGGCCGCCGCTATTTGCGATCGCGTCCACCCTTCCGGAATCGTAAATGAAGTCTGAACAACATCGCCAGCCCAAATTTGCCCAGCAATTTCCTGTAAAGATTGGTCGGGAGAAAGCGCATACGTACCCGCTTGATAGCCTCCCTCTGTTCGGAATGCCTGCCACCGGCTCCACAAATCCCAAGCTACATGCGATCGGATCAAACCAGCCACTTCTAAATCGCGCCCAATCTGCTGTCCGGGCGTTCCTTCGGGAATTTGAATCTGCACACTAGGGACGGATGTCGCGGCAGAGGCATCCTCTGGTGAGGTGGCGGGAGCAGTCGCGGCTTCGGCAACGGGAGCGGTAGCCCAGCTCCACCAAGCCCAACCTTGCCAGCCGGCAATGCCAAGGGCAATGGGTGCTAGCAATCCAAAAAAGAGTAGTTTGGGGACACGGGAAGCCATAAGTTTAATCAGAGATCAGCACTGGATGCCGGTCTATTCCAATACGTCGAATATCGTCGATTCAATTTCGGGCTTGAGGCGCTCAAACTCTTCCGGAGGGACCACTTGGGCATCCCCCGTAGCCGTAATTTGAGCAAACAGAAGCAGCGGGTCCACGGGCGTACACACGGTGTATTCAACATTCTTATGGAAGAAAGTCGCTAGCATCTGAAATTCTTCGCTCGCGGCCTCGTCAGTTTCTTCATCTTCATCCCCGATTTCGAGAGTGAAGCAATCCTCTGCTTCTGGGTCTGGAATTTCGCCAGCAACCGTTAGGGTAATCGCGGTGCGCTGTAAAATCAAATCTTGTTCGGCAAGAACAGCCCGAGCAGTCGGAAACAAATCCCCCATTTCACTGATATCGACATCAGCCAATGAATCTGTTTCGGTGGACTCGTCTGCTTCCCACATGAAGATTTCCACTGGGGTATCAACTGGCAATAGCAAGGCATACTGCTGTCCGTCGATATCAAAGGTCTCCTCGATTTGACACATCAGAGGTTGTCCAGAGGTATCTTTGAGGGCAATTGTAGGGATCGATTCGGGGTAATCAGAAAAGGTCATTCAGGATCTCCTGAAACGGGCTCAATAGGATTAGGAAGCGGCGGTGAAGGTTGATGAGTCCGCTGGTCTAACCATTGTTGCAGAATAATGGCCGCAGCTTTGCGGTCAATCATGCCTTTGTTGCGTGAAGGAGACGTACCTTCTGCTAGCATCATTTGTTCTGCCTGAAAAGAGGTTAGCCGTTCGTCGACATACTCTATCGGTAAGTGCAATGCGCGCGACAGCCGTTCGGCAAAAGACTGTACCCAGCGTGCCTGTTTCCCTACCTCGCCGCTCATGGTGTAAGGCAAGCCCACAACTAAGACTCGCACTTGACGCTCTTGAATTAAATCAGACAGCTCTTGAACAACGGTTTGGAACGAAGTGCGCTTGAGCGTTGTGAGTCCGGTCGCCAACATGCCGAGGCGATCACACCCAGCTACCCCAATCCGTTTATGACCAATGTCTAATCCCAGTGCTGAAACGTATTCCATCGCCGCTGTCACACCTCCTGGCAGACATGGCTAACAATTCTGCTGCAGACTACCACGACTCGCCAGGCAAAGCATTGCGGTTAGGCGGATGGGATGGTTTATCAGCCGAGTTCGTCTCTTTGCCAGGGGCAGTTGTGGATGAGTCAGACTGACTGCGCTTGCGTCCACTTTCGTCGCTTTGACTTTGCCAGGAAAGTCGTCCTGGGATTGGTTTGCCGACGGGTTGCAGACCTGCTAAGACTTCGGGGAGCTGGAGCCCCTCTAGAGCGGCAGGCTTGGCCTCACGGACTTTATGCCAGACCGAACGTGATAGCATCAGAGTCCGATCCACTGGGCTGGCTTGAATTTGAGTCAGATAATCTTCACGTTCTGCCTGATAGTCGCGTGAGGTAATCCGCAAGGGGGCAGAAGGATAAGCCTCCAAAACGCGCGCCAGATGGCTAATGATTTCGGGATAGAGCCATGTGTAGGCGGGATGAACGGTCAGCTCAGCGAAATGACATTTGTGAGCATCGCGACAAGCAGTCAATTCAAAGCGGCCAATGGCAGCCTTACGCTGGGGTTCAAATACATAACTACAGATCCGGTCTACTCGCTTCATCCATTGACCCACAGTAGCGGCCATGCTTTGCAGGGGCTCTACCTTAAAATCTTGAATTTGCTGATCAAACACCTGCCGAACTAGAGGCGGCATGGACGCCGTATCCAGCTGATACAACAACTGTGCATCGGCATTGCTAACTGCCATAAGGTTGGGAAGATCCGGCTCCCGTTTGCCCAGTTCAGCCAGAAGTTCGGGAGTGATTTCCCAGTAGGTTACCTGTGCTAATGGTTGAAACCCGTTCTGGCGGTACAGTGCCAGTGCCGACTTTTGTTCGATGTCAACTTCGGCTAGCCACATACGAGCTTCCCAAACGGCGGCGAAGCAATGGCGTAGAAGGGGCGAGCCAACCCGATCCAGTGGCCCCGAATTACCTGCCGGAACAACGTCGGCATTCACCGCAACACAGTCAACGCGCCACGTGCTGCGGGTTCGATTAAAAGGAGAGATTTCAATGAGGCCGCAGGTATCATCGCCAAGCGTCGCCACAAATCCTGTCCAATGGGAACGGTGGGGCCTTGCCAATGCGTTGACTCGCTGCCACCAGGCTGATATCGAATGATGCCGAAAGCGCCCGCTAGTTTGATTCAGCCGGTCACAGGAAGGGTCTGTGATAACGATGCCATTACCATTCCACTGTTCCAGTGCATCCACATAGCGGGGCGAGAGTGGACGGAAATGCAAATCAGATTGCTGATGATCAGAGCGAGTCATGCTGTGGTGAATGGCAACAGTAAGGGGATGTGAGGTTAAACAAACATCCAGTTACCATTCTAACCC
>JBCBJE010000758.1:0-3180 GCA_038523735.1 Cyanobacteria bacterium J06626_18
GATTCCACCCTGGCCTCTGACCTAGATGAAGCTAGCTATCAAATTAATAATCAAGACGCCCGATTACTCGCATCTGCTTTAGCGGATCCCTTTGATCGCCAATCCACGAGCAGCTATCTTTTGGAAAAAGTCGCGATACCCAACGATCCTGTCTTGCAGGTTCCCGCGACTGCCTTTATTTTCCACGTGCCTGATGCGTATTGGAAAATTGTTCTTGTTAAGTCCAATGCTGCGATCGTGGCACCCGCTAACCAAGTCACCAATTGGCTATTGCTATATGTATTGGGAGCAACCTTAGTCGCCACCCCGTTAGGATATTGGGCCTTGAAACGATGGCTCATCAATCCCATCGCCGATATGACCGAAGACGTTGAGGTGATGGCAGAAAAAATCTCTGTACAGGACTGGCAGGCTATATCCAATACGGATATCAATCCTCAGATCAGCAATCAGCAGAATGAAATTGGACTGCGCCATCGTGTCTTCAACACCCTGGCGCAAACGACTGCCGACAAGAGTCAGCAGCTTCAGTCAAAGAACCTAGAACTAAGCCAGTCGCTAGCAAAGCTGACTATTGCCCAGGGGCAGTTAGTTCAAGCTGAAAAAATGTCTTCGCTGGGCCAGTTGGTGGCGGGAATCGCCCATGAGATCAACAACCCAGTGAACTTCATCCACGGCAATCTGGCACATGCTGGAGAGTATACCCAGAACCTGATGAATTTGGTGGAAAAAATGGAAGCTGGAGCCTCGCAAGAGATCCTTAAGGACATGATGGCAGAAATGGATCTGGATTTTGTCAAAGAGGATTTACCTCGCTTGCTGGCTTCGATGGAAACCGGGACCTATCGCATTCGCGAGATTGTCTTGTCACTGCGCAATTTCTCACGCCTAGACGAAGCTGAGGTCAAAACTGTGGACATCCACCAGGGACTTGACAGTACACTAACAATCCTGGGTCATCGCACTAAAGCGCACTCAAGCCGTCCCGGAATCCAGATTGTTAAATGCTATGGCGACTTACCCACAGTAGAGTGCTATCCCGGCCCCCTCAACCAAGTATTCATGAATTTGCTCAGTAATGCCTTAGATGCCTTAGAGGAGAAACATATCCATAGTGCCGACGAGCCCAGCAAAATTGCAATTCGCACAGAGGTAGTTAAGGGCGATCGCGTCCAGATTCATATTCAGGACAACGGTCCAGGGATATCGCCTGAAGTCCAGCAAAGCGTCTTCAAGTATCTCTTCACAACTAAGCCTGCTGGTAAGGGAACCGGATTAGGACTCACCATCAGCCGTGACATCGTCGAAAGCAAACATGAAGGACGTCTGTCAGTATTCTCAAACCTTGGCGAAGGAACCACCTTCACTATCGAGTTGCCGATTCACCTTCATTCGCATCAAGCTTGCCCTAAGAACGCTAACGCTGTTGTCAGATAATCTCTGAACCAAAGAAGACACCTCTGTAAGAACTGTCACTAACTTCTAAGGGATACCTGAAACTGTTTTTCTAGTGCGGCTCTGACTTTTTGGTGAACCGGATCAATGTCTTCATCCGTCAAGGTTTTATCCGCAGATCGGTAGACTAATCGGAACGCCAAGCTGCGCTGCCCCTCAGGGACCGATTCCCCTTGATACTCATCAAACAAGGTGACCGACGACAGAATTTTCCCGCCCGCCTTGGTCATCGCTTTTTCTAAATCAGCAACTGAAACTGAGACCGGTGCATAGAAAGCTAGGTCGCGATCGGAGGCCGGAAAAGTGGAATAGGAGCTGAATTTCACAGCCTTATGCTTACCTGTGGCAAGGCAGGTAACAAATGCTGACCAGTTGAGTTGAAACACATACACCGCTTCAGGCAAGTCCTGCTCCTGGCGTAGTTGCGGATGGAGTTGCCCAAACATGCCTAGCCGCAACCGCCCCCGTACCCATAGCGACGCTGTTCTGCCTGGGTGCAAGCGAGTATCTTCATTATCCGGTCGATAATCTACACTCAGCCCCAGACGGTGAAAAACGGATTCCAAAATTCCTTTGGCTTCAAACCAGGAAAGCGGCGTAGGGCGACCACTGTTAACCCACTGTCCATGACGCGCATCGCCTCCTAAAATGCCGCCTACCACTTCGGCTTCTTGGGGAGACTCTCCCTCCATCCTAAAAATGCGCCCCATTTCAAACCCATTTAGGGGTCCATTGCCCTGCTCCAAATTGAACTTGAAGGCTTCAATCAGGCCATGGATCAAATCGGTTCGGAGAGCAGAGTATTCTGTGAAGAGCGGGTTTGCCAATATCACCTGCTCGTCTGTAACAGGCTTCGTCAGCGAGTAGTGGATGAGTTCTGTCAGCCCAGCAGCGCGGAACGCATGGCGAACCTTATTCGACAAAGCTGCATCAGGGGATAGAAATCCTCCAACTGCGGCTTGAGGCAGGGTGTTCGCAAAATAGTCATAGCCATAAATGCGAGCAACTTCCTCAATCAAATCAATTTCGCGCTCTAAGTCGCGATAGCGATGGGCAGGCACAGTTACTTGCCAGACTTCATCTCCGGATTTCGCATCGACAATACAGCCCAAAACTTCCAGAGTGTCTTGAATCTTATCGCTGGGGAGTGGTATTGACTGACCTGGTTCTAGGTTGATAACCGGACCCAGGACTTCCCGCACTCGCTGAAGCCGCAATGACAAGGTACGAGTCGGCGTAATTTCGCCAACGGGGGTGCGATCAATCACTTGAGAAATAATTTGCGCCCCGGCAAGCTCTTGCATCAGCTGCAGGGCGCGATTACAGGCAACCTCTAACTCCGCTGGGTTGACACCTCGTTCGTACCGGGCCGAAGCTTCCGTCCTCAGACCTTGACTGCGGGCTGACTTCCGAATCGCAGCCGAGTCAAAATAAGCCGCTTCGAGAGTAACAGCAGTGGTGCCTTCAAAAACCTCTGTAGCCTCGCCACCCATGACCCCAGCTAGCGCCACTGGTCGATCGTTGGCCGTAATTACTAGGGTTTCTGACTTCAGCGATCGCTCCTGACTGTCCAGCGTCGTAAGCGTCTCATTCGTCTTGCTGTAGCGGACACTCAGAGTATAGTCATCGCTGTCAGCAGCCGTCGCGAGGCGATCGCGATCGAAGGCGTGAAGGGGCTGCCCCCACTCCAACAAAACATAGTTAGTAATGTCTACAACGTTATTA
>JBCBJE010000759.1:0-3175 GCA_038523735.1 Cyanobacteria bacterium J06626_18
CCAAGCGATCGAACTCGCGGCGAAAGTGAGCTGCGACAGTTGGATTGTGGATAACCAGGATATCTTCATCGTTATTGTGGTTAGCGGCGGCGCTCCAGTTGTGAGAGCCAATGATGACGGTGTGATTGTCGATCAGGGCAAATTTGTGGTGGAGTTTGTCGCCTTCAGCTAGCTGTGGCGTGCCAACTTGTGAGATGGGCTGTGTCCATGGGCGGTTATTAGCTTCAAACTTACAGCGGTGATCGGGAGTGGCTGTGCCTAACATATCTAGAGCTTCGCTGTAGCTGCGGTAAATGAAGTTGCTATCGATCAGGGCTCGAACGGTAACGCCTGCTTGCGCAGCCCGTGCCAAGCGATCGCTAATCCCCTGATCCGAAAAGACAAACAGCGCCATATCAATCTGGTCGTTGGCCTGCGCCAAGGTTTTACCAATCAGTCCATTGACACTTTTGCTCCAGGGCTCACTCTCGGACATTGGCGCAAACTGTACCGTCACCTGCGAACCTGGCAGGCTGATTGTCTTGGGCGATCGCGCCGGTTTCTGTAGGCCAAATAAGCTGTCCTCTTTCTTGCCGGGACCGTCGCCCCACATCAGTTCAAATTCATCCGTAAACATGACTGCCAGGTTGGGGTTTTGGATTCTCAGCAGTCCATTGGCATTACCTCGACTCGCTTCACTGGCGAAATCACCATGGATGCCGCTAAGCGTCCAGTTCGCGGACCCCATAACAACGGTTCTACCGTCAATAACCATGAATTTGTGGTGCATAAGCCCACTGCCTTTAGAGCCATCAGCCGTGTCATCTAACAGAGGGACGCTGGCTTTTTGCAGAATACGAATCGCATCACCTTGCTCCAGCTCTTTCGCCGTAATTTTGCCGTTGTTGTTAGCGTCAATGAGTCGCTGCTTTTCCGAATGCTTACCCTGCTTGCGTTCATCTAGTTTTTGAACCTGAAAATCACTCAGGGGTTGCCAAACGCGATTGTATTGGTTTTCCACAATCACCCGTACTTGAACGCCCGACTGGGCGCGATCGCGCAACGCTAGCCCGATCTTTGGCAGATTGATTTCTTGAACAGCTACATCAATGGAAGATTGGGCCTGGGCGATCGCCTCGACAATCACCGCCTCCAAATCATCGCCATGACGCCTGATATCGCGGTAGGGATCAGTGTACTCATCGGATTCTGCTTGGTTGAAGTAAACCTGAACGTAGGGATCTTGAGGCAATGGAGTCGCGAGAGGATAGCGAGCTTTACCAGGTAAACCCTGGTGAATCGTGAGGAGCAGCAGCAAACTGGCTATGAAGACTATCCAGAAGTGCTGCTTGCGAAATCGGGGATGCACAACCTGAGAGCTCCTGAGCGTGTCATTTTCTAGGGCACCCCGGCCTCGGCAGAGCTAACACCGAGATATTCCTGATTTTTCTATAGCGGCGATGTCTAATAAGAAGCTTCGTACGCTAGACTTTGTAACCGCGAGATGGAACACTTGCGAAATTGTCATCAACTGTTGGCACAGAGGACATAGCGTAGCGTCACTCTATCCACTGAGTTCTGTCAGGGGAGGCATTGGATTGCGACTTGATCGATTAGTCCCTATGGGGCTGGGTATTGCCAGCGCGCTTGTGATTACGGTGCCAGCCCATGCTGCACAGTTGGAGTCTTGGTGGTTTAACGCCCGTGAGAATCAGCTGGTCTTTACGACGGATACAGCTGTTCAACCCAGGGCCCAAATGGTTTTTAACCCTACCCGTATCGTGGTGGATCTACCAGGAACGACCCTGACAGGTCCGCCTCGAAGCCAGGAAGTGGGAGGAGCGATTCGCGAAATTCGGGCGGGTCAATTTGATAGCCAGACAGCCAGGATTGTTATTGAGCTGAATGAAGGCTATCAAATCGATCCTCGCGCTATTGAAGTGCAAGGTATTCGTAGCAATCGCTGGATTGTACAACTGCCTGAAGCCGAAAGTGGTGAGGTTGCCTCAACCCCCTCGGCTGAAAACACAGTCAGCGGCAACTTTGTCCGAGGCGCGAACACCTTTGTCAATGGTGTGATTGCCACGCCTGATGGCTTTTTCATCCGCACCTCAGGACAGGTTCCTGAGGTGAACATTGAGCGACGAGGCGATCGCGACGAAGAACGGCAAATCATTCTGGAGTTGCCGAATACCTCCATCTCGCCCTTTTTGGAAGCAGCGACGCTGCCGATTAATCGCTACAGTATCAGTCGCTGGGAGATTGTCCAAGACTCTCAGAGCACCACTGCACGCGTCACAATAACGCTGGATGTAGACAGTCCAGACTGGGAAATCACGCCCACGAATCTAGGCGGTATTGTTTTGGTACCCCCTCCAGGGGTTTCCATCAGCTCAATTCCTGACCAAAAGCCCGGTTCTACCCAGGCAATTACCGTACCACCCACCACGACACCCCCCCCCAGTTCAGAACAGCCGAATATTCCTTCGCAACCTCCAATTCCTGCTGATCTTCCCCGACAGAATGATGGTCAGCTCTTGGTAGCGATTGATCCGGGACATGGGGGACGTGACCCAGGAGCTGTCGGCATTGGCGGTTTACAGGAGAAAAATGTAATCTTCCCGATTTCGCTGAGAGTAGCCGAACTCTTACAGGAAGATGGCGTCCAAGTCATTATGACCCGCTCGGACGATCGCACTCTGGATCTCGAACCTAGAGTCAATCTTGCCAATGGCGCCAACGCCACCATTTTTGTCAGCATTCATGCTAACGCCATTAGCCTAAGTCGTCCCGATGTCAACGGCGTTGAAACCTACTACGCCTCTGATGCAGGTGAACGTCTAGCCAGTATCATCCATGCCAACATCCTGGCTGAGATAGATATGGGCAACCGTGGCGTCAAGCAATCCCGCTTTTATGTGTTGCGATTTACCGATATGCCTGCGGCCTTAGTTGAAGTTGGCTTTGTCACGGGTGATCAAGATGCGCCCCGATTAGCCGATCCGGAATGGCGTGAACAAATGGCCCAGGCGATCGCTGGGGGGATTTTGCAATATCTGCAACCCTACCGCTAATCCTTGCCACCGATGGATAAAAGCTACGCTTGTCTTTGTTGTGGTTATTTAACGCTTCCTCAACCACCGCCAGGAACTTGGGATATTTGCCCTGTTTGCTTTTGGGAAGATGTCCCAATCGA
>JBCBJE010000760.1:0-3173 GCA_038523735.1 Cyanobacteria bacterium J06626_18
AGTTTACGCGAAGCCATGTTGTCTTCCCAAACCCAAGAAAGCTCAGCTCTTTTATAAGGTTTCCCTTTCTGAATTCCGCCCTGCATTCCCAGATGGATTAAACCCAGCGGTACCATTTTGCGCCGATATTCAGGCAGGCTACAAATGGTAATCACTCTTCCTTGATCAATCTGGCGACGATACCAGATAAATTTGAGTATCCCGAGCCAGTTCAGCTTGCCATTAATTTGCTTCAGAGGAATGTTGTAATCCGGTAGCCCCATCCAAAAGCCGATCATTTTGCCTTTATCCTCTGCCACGGGAAAGACATCCGGGTCAATGAGAGATTTGAGCTCTCTCGCTTCTTCCCAAAATTCTTCTTCAGTGAGGTAAGTAGAACTCCAGCTTTCCCGAAACGATTCGGTAAAAATGCGATAAAGGCTGTGACAATCCTGCTCAAAACCTTCGCCTTTTATCCGGATAGGACGAAACGAGATGCCTGATTTGCAAGCAATCTGATAGCCTTTTTCGAACTGCTGACTGAGCTCGTGATTGTACAGAGGAAAATTGTAGGCATAGGCATCTTTTGCTTTTTGCCAGCCTATTTTTTTCATCAAATCGGGATAATATTTGGGATTGTAGGGCATCATCACCATTGGTGACGAATCAAATCCATCGACTAAGAAAAAGGCACTGTTTCGAAGGGAAAGATCAATCGGCCCCCGCACGATCGCAATGTGGCGCTGTTGCAGCCACTGACACGCTGCCTGCAACAGCGCCTTGGCCACAGACGTATCGTTGATTGACTCGAAATAGCCAAACAGCCCTACTTGCTGGTTCTCCTTTTCAATCAGACGCTGATTGATAGCAGCGACAATACGTCCTACCGGTTGGCGATCACGCAGGGCTAGGAATGGCTGAAACTTGCAGTACTGAGCCATCAAGCTTGCTACCGAAAGCTGCTTGGCAATGCTGCTCCTTAGAGGGGGTACCCAGTTAGGATCGTCACGATAGATCTGGGCAGGCAAATCCAGAAACTGATCGCGGTCAGTCGTTGTGGTGACTGCTTGAACCTCTACTGGGCGCGGGTCTGGTGTCATAGGTTTGCACCGGGGGCGAGTGGCAGCGATTTAAGCCGGCACCATCTCAGGACTCATGGGAGCCGTGTCGGCTGGATAGAGTGCATCTCGCGTAGCCACCATCGCATCAACAAGGCGATCCATTTCCTCTTTGGTATGCAAAGCATTGGCCACAATGCGAAGCCGGGGCTTGGCCACAAACCAGATAGGCGAGATCCAAATGCCAAATTCGTCCATCATGTGACGGCCAAATTCCTTGGGATTCAGTTCCGGCGGTAACAGAACCGGAATCACATTGGTTTCACCAACGGCTTCAAACCCTTCCTGTACTAGGCGCTGACGCAGATAACGGGCATTAGCTTGCAGCGCCTGAACCCGCTGGGGCTCATGACGTAGCTGACGAATACTAGCCAGAGCCGCTGCCGTGAGCGGTGGTGCGAGGGAAATGGTGCCGATGGAGGTGGGACAGACATCCATCAGATCAATAAACTCGCGCGAGTGGCTGCTGAGCGCTGCCCCTGCTGAAGCGGCAAATTTGGAAAACGTGGTCATGATGATGGGCACCAAACCCCGATCCAAAACATCCTGTGGTGTGATGTTGAAATGCTCGTAAATGCCACCTCCTGTTGCTCCCAGTGCACCACTAGCGTGAGCCTCATCCATCACAATTACGCTGCCAGGATAGGGCTCTAACGCCTGAATCACATCGGGTAGCGGCACAATATCGCCATCCATGGAGAACACAGCATCAGAAACCAACAGGATGCGATCGTCAGGACGAGCGTAGCGCTTTAGCTTACGGGCTAAGTCGTTGACATCACAATGGCGGTAGGGCTTCACCTGAACTCCTGCCGCATTGCCGAAGACCTTGCCAGAGCGCGTATCGGCATTGACCACGGCAGAGACAATACAACCATGGTTGAGCACATCAGTAAAAATCAGGGTTCTGCGGTTGTTTTGGAAGCCAGGAATCGGGGCTGCAAAATGACAGAATCCATCCATCAGTGCTTGAATAGCCATCCAGGCATTCACAAACAGATGCGTATGCGGTAATTTCTTAAACTCAGAAATTTCTTGCTCTAGCTGACGGTGGAGGTCAATCCGACCGCTCAGAGTGGGGCAGGAACTATTGGAAGTTCCGTATTGAACAATGGAATCGATCGCCGCTTGCTGGACCGATTCTGACTGGACTAGACCTAAAATATCGTTGGTACAAAAAGTCAGAACTGGGTACCGTCTACCGCTGCGCGGCTCTTCGATTTCGACCTGATTTCCTTGTTTGCCGTGGCAAATGTAGTGGTCGGGATACAGATCGCTGGCATAAAGCCCTTGCATATATTCTTGAACGACTTCCATAATTCAATCTCACACCTGTTTTAAGAATCCAGATTTGGTATCGAAAATCCACGGCGATATGAGCCGATCCGGTAGCTGAATTAAGGAAGTTAGCGTCATCGAGCGTGCTCTGTGAATTCACTCTAATCAGCGTACCAGGATCGCGGATTTTTTCGGGATTTTCTGACCTTACGCGATCAAGACAGTCGACTTTTGATCTGCGTCCGACTACCACCAGCGTAGTTGTAAGTATCCTCGGTCTGCTTGACTAAGTTCGCTCTCAGTCAGCCAGTCTACCCACTGGTAAGTGCCAAACACATGATCCCACCAGTCTACTGCTAAGCCAAAATTGTGATGCCACATGCCATATTTGTGGTGCACGTAATGCACGGGCATCTTCATCCAGAAGCACTTCGTTGGATTTTCATGCTGTAGCTGGTGGGCATAGGCAGAAAAAGCAGCGTAGGTAACGGCCCCCAGAGACCACCCGATGCCAGCTGCAATGGAGACAAAAAACATCGGCACCACTACGACAAAACTACCCCGAATGTAGTCACGGAACTCCCAAAGTACACCTTGCCCCTCGTTACGGCGATGATGGTCACGGTGACGCTCACCCAGCTTGAGGGGGCGATGCATAAGGCGATGCATCCAATATTCGACCAGGCTGGCCAAAACAAAGGCGACGATAAAACAAACGATCGCGGTTATCAATCTTTCCATAAATTGATTTGACGAGCCTTGCTCTAAATGTTTACACGGGCCAACTTAGTGTAAAAC
>JBCBJE010000761.1:0-3153 GCA_038523735.1 Cyanobacteria bacterium J06626_18
CCTGACAAAAGTTTTGTCAGTCACCCAGAACTCCACCATGCCTCAGCGCAACTGTTTATAGTAAAGGCGTGCTGCTATTAGTTGCGATCGCTCATGTTTTTGCCTACTGCTGAAGACCTTGACCGCATTTTTCAAGTTGCCAACTTATTTGTCTTGCCCTTTTGGGCGCTGATGGTGCTGGTGCCCAACTGGTCAGTAACCCAGCGCGTAATGCAGTCTTATGTCCCGTTTGCAGCGCTGGCCAGTTTGTACGTTTACCTGTTTGTCACCCTCGACGGTAGTGTCTTGGAGGCATTCTCGGATCCTCAACTGGAGCTGAGTGGCCTGGCGGGGATGTTTGCCAATTCGCAGGTGATGGCAACCGGGTGGGTGCATTTTCTAGTGATGGATTTATTCGTAGGGCGCTGGATTTATCTGCAGGGTCAAGCAAACGGTATCTTTACCCGACATTCTCTGGCCTTGTGCCTATTTGCAGGGCCATTGGGGCTGTTGACCCACTTTTTCACTAATGCCATTACTCAGCGTTTCTTCCGGCCCACCAGTGCAAACGGTCCCTCAGAAATCCCCTCAGAAACAGGTGCTGTATAAGGTTTAATTGACAGCCAGCCCCAGCAGGGTGCTTAATATACGTCATTTAGGTTCCTAGTTTTGGGGTTGCCCTATGGTGTTGTCTGGCTTGTTTCGAGTCCTCCGTATTCGCCGTGCGTTTTCGCGGCGACACTGGCGATCGCTCCTCAAGTTTGGGGCACTCCTCAGTGCCTGTTTCTTCCTAGCCGTAGCCTGTGGCGGTACACCCACCACCGAAACAGATCCTTCTAGCAGCAGCGAGACCGCAGCGGCAGACACAGGCAATGGACGTATTACGATGGGGACCACACTCACCGCCCGGACCCTGGACCCGGCGGATGCCTACGAAATCTTTCCCGGTATCTTGCTGCATAACTTGGGCGACCAGCTCTACGCCTACGAGCCTGGAAGCACGGAGCTGATTCCCCAACTGGCTGCCGACATGCCCACCATCAGCGAAGATAGCCTCACCTATACCATTCCCCTGCGGGAGGATGTCGTTCTTCACGATGGCACCCCGTTTGATGCTGAAGTGATGGCCTTTTCCCTTCAGCGATTCATGGAAAATGGCGGACGTCCGGCGTTTTTGCTGTCCGAAAAAATTGCCTCAGCTGAAGCTACAGGCGACTATGAATTGACCATTACGCTAGCGTCTCCCTTTGCTGCCTTCACGGCACTGCTCACCTTTTGGGGCGTTACGCCAGTCCCCCCTAGCGCCTATGAAATTGCGACTGGTAGCTTCACGCCTGATAACTTCATTGGTTCCGGCCCCTACAAGCTAGCCTCTTTCAGCAGCGACACCATCAAGCTGGACGTGAATGAAGACTACTGGGGCGAAAAGCCAGCGAACGAGGGCATTGACATCCAAATCTTTAGCAGCCCAGCCAACCTCTACAACACGTTTCAAACGGGAGGACTGGATGTGGCTTACCAGACCCTTGACCCCGATCAAATCGCAGCGCTCGAGAGGGACGCGGATGCTAGCAACTGGCAGGTGATTGAAGCTGGGACAACCGTGATTAACTACATGAGCCTGAATCAAAAGATTGAGCCTCTGGATGATGTGCGGGTTAGGCAGGCGATCGCGGCCATGGTGGACCGTAACCTGATTAACGAACGAGCCTTTCAGGGCCAAGCCGATCCGTTATACAGCCTCATTCCCAGCAGCTTTGATATCTACAAACCGGTGTTCAAAGAAGCGTACGGGGATGGCAATTTTGAACAGGCTAAAACGCTGCTAAATGAAGCCGGGTTCTCCGAGGCTAACCCGCTTGAGTTTGAGATTTGGTATCCTTCGGCTTCAACAACCCGCAGCATTGTTGCCAATACCCTTAAAGAATCAATCGAGACAAACTTACCAGGGTTAGTAACAGTCAATGTGCAAACCGTTGAAGGGGCAACGCTTTGGGATAAGGTGGATGAAGGGATCTACCCTTCCGTGCTGCAAAACTGGTATCCCGACTACTTCGATCCGGATACTTTCATTCAGCCCTTTATGAGTTGTGAGCAAGGGTCGGCTGAAACGCTCTGCGAAAAAGGAGCCAGTCAAGAAGATGGAGCCTTCTATTACAGTGCTAAGGCAAATGAATTGATTGCAGCCCAGCAAGCGGAACAAGATCCTGCAGCTCGTAACGGCATCTTCTCTGAACTGCAAACCCTCCTTCAAGAGGATGTCCCCTATATTCCGCTCTGGCAAAATAAAGACTACGTCTTTGCTCAAGGCAACATTAAGGGTGTTGCAATCCAACCAACTCAACAATTTTTGTTGTGGCAAATTGGCAAAGAAAGTTAGAGTAAGCTAACCAATAGCATCACGATAAACGATTGAGCTATGCCTATTCATGACGGCTGCTTTGGATAAGACAGATAAAGCCACCCAAATTCTCAATGGCGCGCTAGAGGAGTTCCTAGCGCGGGGCTACGCAGGTACGAGCATGGACCGGGTGGCTGCTACGGCAGGCGTCTCAAAGCCTACGGTGTATAACCATTTTCAGGACAAAGAAGGGCTATTTCGGGCCCTTGTCCAAAAGATTGCTCGTGAAAGGTTCCAGCTCAAATTTAATTCTGAGTCCTTCCAAGGCCCTGCCGAAGAATCCTTGCCTCGATTGCTAGGAAAGATGGTTGAAACGGTTTCTGCCAACGACCAATATTACGACTTCATTCGACTCGTAATTGGCGAATCAGGCCGCTTCCCTGAACTGGCTCGGACGTTCATCACCTACTTTAGTAAACCCGGATTTGAGCTACTGCAGTGCTACTTCGATGAGCATCCTGAGTTTGAATTTACTGACTCCAAACCGATCGCCCAAATTGTACTCGGCTCTGTCGTCTACATGATGCTGACTCAACACATTCTCCACGGCAAAGACATCCTGCCTCTTAATAAGGAACGGTTTATCGATACGCTAGTCAATCTGTTGGTGAGGCCAGATGAGGAGTAATTGGTTGTTGGTTGTTCGTTGATGGTTGGTGACGGGTGATGGGTGATGGGTAATGGGTAATCGGATTGGTTGTTGGTTCTTGGTTAATCATTGATGGTTTTTGGTAACCGGTAATTGGTCATGGGGCTTCCCCCTTTCCCCGCAG
>JBCBJE010000762.1:0-3152 GCA_038523735.1 Cyanobacteria bacterium J06626_18
ACGGCAGCGCGTATCAAGGCTCGTACGGAAGACGTTGTCGTTCTCGAAGAAGCTAGAAAATCATATTGGCGCAATCTGGTACTTCATACACCACTACAATGCATCCTTACCTGTTTAGGACTACCGCGGGGTACGGTACCGGAAGTAATTGCCAAGAGCCAGTTTTTCCCAACCCTGGACCTGCAGGTATTGGCTCAATACATCCGCCCAAAAGAACAACCTCAAACTATCAAAGCATTCTTGCAGGTCGTGCGCTCAAGTCGCCCGTAGAGTTGCGGTGTTGTTATTGATGGAAACGGTAGTTATCGATACCATGGCACGCTGATCCGTATGCACAGCAATCCGGACAGCTGATTACGTATACCCGCGATCGCGCCTTCTTCAAACTCACACAAAACATTTTCCTGATCCGGACGCATTTGCTCAGAAAGCAGAAATAGGATCAAAGGTCGATTTTGAGTCGACTTCGCTGCTGGGCGTTTCCTTCCGGCAGTTTCAAACCCTGTAGACAAGGTGACAAAGCGAACGTACCAGGTATGACTGAGTCTCAGTATGCCTGTAGTGGGTTCAGCGATCGCACCTATTCCTATGTCCTGCTGTTCTTGAAATCCTTTATTGGTGAGTGCATCCAGTGAACAATCGTCGTTGGCTACCTATAACCGAATATGCATTGCTGCTAAGCTCCGGAGCTGGGGCAGTCGCTTCTTTAGCAACCCAAAACGCAGCCATTGCCTCTTTACCTGTTACCGCTCTGGTGGCTTTGGGGCTGCTGAGTCGGCGTCGTATGGACAACGCCATCGAATCGGCTAACCAAAAGCTAGATGTGCTCGAAGAGCAATCCGTTAACGAGATTTCGGCGCTGTCAGACCAGGTCTCGGCACTGCCCACACCGGAAGCGATGAAGAACTTCCAGCAGGCCGCGATGGAATACAGCGATCGCGCCGTCATGCAATGCTCACAGCTTTTAGAACAAACCAAACAGGATTTAGAGCAGCGTATTGAAGAAGAGGTGACAGCGCCTGACTTGGGTCCAGTCAACCAAGAACTGACTCAGATGCAGGAGCGCTACATCGATCTTTGCAGCACACTGAACACCTTAACCAAGCAGGTGGATCGATTGTCCAGTTTGCAGCGGATGGAAGAGACCGAAGATGAGGTTTCGCAGCTCAGAACCGAAGTGATGCAGTTGCGCGTTAGCCTAGAAACCTTGAACGGCGACAGCAAAACGGCCCAGGCTACACTACAGGATGCCGTGCGCCATCTCGACCGACGACTCCGCCAAATTCCCACCAACACTGACCCCAATTTGTTGAAGGGAGAGGTTGGTGAGCTGATTAAAGCGGTCGCTGATTTGGTACCCCGGCGTGAATTTGCCGCCATGACTGAGAAGCTGCAGACGATGCAGGCGAGTCAGGAAACGCTACGCCAGACGGTTGCCAAAGCTCAGGCAGCTAGAGAAGAAGCTGAGGCAACATCCGAAGCAGCTCAGCGGCCCAACCCAGCAGTTTCAGCGCTAGAGTCAGAACTGGCCCAGCTATCTGAGGGGCTCAAGCAGGTAGAACTACGCTTGGAAGATATGTCGATTCCCTCCGACATTACAGCCGAAATTCGGGGAACCACTGCAACTTACCTAAGCAGCCTACAGTGGCAACTAGCGCTGCTAGAGCAGCAGACTCAAGAACTGAGCCGCGAGCAGAAAGAGTTTGGGGCTCAAGTCCAGCCTGATATGGGGGCGCTGTCAGCCATCTCGAGTCAGACAACGGAAGGACCGTTGCAATGGCTAACGGCGTTCCGGGGTGAGGCTACCGAAGGTCAGTGGTCAGCAATCGATGAAGCGTTGATACAGGCGCTGGAGGATGCTTCCGAGCGCTTGATTCTGGTCTGGCCTTGGTCTTCAGCTGTTGAATTGGACGATCACCTGATTGAGCGATTCGCGGAAGTCTTAGAGCGGAATTGTCATCTCGAAATTGGCTGGTGCCATCCCGGTAATCGCCAGGACGGGCGCTTGCTGAAGAGCATCGCTCAGCAGTGGAACTTAACAACTGCTCAGCGACAGTTGCTGAAGTCAACTCTGAACAAACTGCTGCCCCTAAAGCAACGCTATCCCAAGCATTTTTCGTTCAAAATTCTGGGTACCGACGAGCAGTTTCTGGTGTGCGATCGCAGCTATGCCATCGTGGGCTTGCAAGCCCTACCGGCTGCCAGCAGCACCTTCACCGAACTCGATTTGCGGATTCGCGCAACCGAAGACAGTGTCATTGAACAACTGCTGTATCGGTTCGACAATCCCGATGTACTGCCGGAAGATGCGACTGCTTATTTCAATCGGGCCATCACTCGATATGACCTGAAAGATCCCGATGGGGCGATCGCGGACTTCTCGCAAGTCATTCGCATGAATCCTGACGATGCAGTCGCATCTAACAATCGCGCCGTCATCTGGGCCGAAAAGAAGCAGCCTCAACGCGCTTTGGAAGACCTGAACCGGGCTATTTGCTCCGATACTTATCAGTTCTCAGCCCGCTGTAACCGAGGCTGGCTATTGATGAATCAGGGCAACCTGAACCAGGCCATCACTGATTTTGATCACGCAATTCAGGCTGAACCCACGTCTGCCTTGCCTTACTTTTATCGCGGCACAGCCCGCCAAAAGCTGGGTGACGAACTGGGCGCGATCGCAGACTATACCAAGGCCATCCAATGTGACGGACAGGTCGCTCTCTCCTACTGCTACCGCGGCGCAGCCTATCAACGTCTAGGTGAAGTTTCGCGAGCGATTACGGATCTTGAAACAGCAGCGTCCTTGCTAAGTACTCAAGGCAACCATCGTTCACTGGCTCAGGTTACGCAGGTGCTGTCTTCGCTGAAGCAACCGGAAGAGGTTGTGCAGTCGTTACAGTTGCGATCGGCGTAACCTGTGGAATTTTAGATTTTGCATTGGTAGACCTCTGATCGTGTTTTATTCGCATCAACAAAGCGAACTTATCAAAGCATAAATAACCCTCCAATCAAGTTAATCAACAGGGTCATCATCAATAAATATGATCATGCAAAATATAGCTTGGGCCATCTAGGCTAGGACACCGAGTAGCATCCGATTGCTCAGCGTGCGGCCAGATGGCTTCGCCGTCTTGTCCCAACGGACTTGGCGA
>JBCBJE010000763.1:0-3145 GCA_038523735.1 Cyanobacteria bacterium J06626_18
TCTGAAGCCAGAGGAATGCTGCCCTGGTAGAGCTATCGATATTCAACCATATCCGCATCCGACTCAACCAAACTGCCGTTTCGCGACGATCCAACCGCATATCTATACTGCATTGTGTCTCGATGTAAGAATGAAAGCAATCAAAGCCGTCTTTTCAATCGTTGTTTGGTTTGCAACAAGCGAAATCGTATCAGCACAAGATCTGTACTATGAAGACTGCAATCAAATTAAGGCTGTTTATGATGCTGGTTGGTGCATCCATGTAGAACCTTCATCCACCACGGTCGTGACCTATATACTTGGCGAAGGTGTATTCCTAACAACGAGCAGGTATGAATCTGGATATTACAGTGTTGTTATCGCTTCTGCAAAATGACGCTTGCTTCGGGCTCATGTCCGTTTTTGGTGATCGCGTTCAGTTCCCAGAAGACGTCCTCAACTCAAGTCAGAATAAGCCGTTTGGCTAAGAGGTCCAGCCCTGCTCTTCCAAACATCTGTCGCTTGAGCATCTTGAGCCGATTGTTTTGCCCCTCAACAGGCCCGTTGCTCACATCCAGGGTAACGCCAGCCTTGACGGCATCATAGTCATCGCTCAGGCCTTTAGCAAAACTCTGAAATGCCTTAACTGAACTATCTTTTGCCCTTGCTAACCAATTATCCAGCTGCTCAGGGAGTCGCCCACGCACAAGCTTGATAAATCCTTGAGCCAGACTAATCGCGTCTGTCAGCTCGGGCTGTTGGCATAGTTTCTCTAAAAGCTGTGTCTCTTCTCTGTCTAGCTTTTCGGTTCTTCTCAAGACTAAAAAAGCCGCTCGTCGTGCGCTCAGTGGCTTTTGGCTAGAGGCTTTGCTCTTGGGTGCAGGTCCTCGCCCCGGTAAATCCTTAAGTCGCTCAGGGTTCGGCTTTATCCGGGGCAACGATTGACGGAGTGTCTTCGTGTAGCGAGTGACCGTCCCATAGCACCCTGGATACCCCTGACTCTGAATTTCCTTAAATAGCTTTTTGGTCTGTTGACGTCCCAGACGCCACTGATCGATCAAATAAGGTTTGTACGGATCTAACTCGCTGGTGTAGCGTCGCGAAGAGGGTTGCCATTCTGGGAAAGTGGGATGGGAGAGATAGGTGTAGACGGTGCGTTTGCCCATGCCCAAGTGGTGGGCGATATCTTCAATCCGGTGTCCTTGTTTGCGTAAGGCATGAACTTGCTCATAGTTCGCTAGACGTTGAGCACGCTTGCGTTTTTTCTGTAGCTGGCGGGAGGGAGGGATGTCAGTTGGAGGGGGAGCGGCACTCCCTGCTGCTTGCAGTTGCGCTTTCTCGGCGGTTTTCAGCGCTTTAGATTGCCCCTTAAAGCTCTTTTCCAGGGCTTCTTCCAAATTCTGAAGTAAATGGAACCGGTCTGCGACCTGAATCGCCTCAGGTGCCCCCTCATTCATCCCATGCCGATAGGTTTTGGAACGGTCACGGGATAGGATTTCCACTCCAGGATGTTCTTTTAGCCAAGTCGTCAGGGTTTCTGCTTTTCGGTCTGGAAGCAGGGCGATGGGTTGATGGGTCTCTAAGTCGACCAATATAGTTCCATAGTGGTGGCCTCGACGCAGGGCGAAATCATCGACCCCTAATATTTTAGGGGTTGTAATCGGGGGGAGCGAAAGGCTTGATAGAACACGTAAGAAAGAATTGCGGCTTTGTCCATAGGCAAGTTGATAACTCAGTCGTGCTGCTGCAGCGCCTCCCAAGGCCAGACCGATAGCCCGCAGATGTTGGGCATAACGTGTCGTTCGTCTGGCCCACGGGGCCACAACAGTCGGCAAACGCTCTGTAAAAATACGCCGCTTACAGTGGTCATTGAGACAGAAGAACTTACCCACCTCCAGCAATATCGTCAAACTGAACTGGACCAACGGCAGATCCTTTAGGGTCCGTTCATAATGGCTGTGAACACGGTGCGTTGGGGCATTACAAACCGGACAATGCGCCACCTTTTGGGTCGAGCACACTTTGAATACCAGCCGATGGTTGACGCTATCAACATCAAAACTGCTCAAAGCTAGGTCTGATTGGCTGGGTAGCAGATGCTGAAGGAGGTCCATGGAGAGGCTCCGCTGTAGGATCCACTTACAGACGGTTCTACGGCCCAGTTGGATCACCAAAAGCGGACATGAGCCCAGCAGCGGCACTGGTTTGAGCGGTGGCGGCATGCTCTCAGGCACGGACAACACAGCCGCGTCTTGGCCATGCTGACGACCCTGGTCAACACCGATATCCTCAAGGGACATCAACTCAAAACGCTGGTGCAGGTGCAGGCTTATTTTCAACGCCATCGACGGCATATTCGCTACCAGCACTTTCATAACCAGCAGCTGCCGCTGGGCTCTGGCATGGTCGAAAGTGCCTGTAAGTGGCTCATTCAGCAACGCTTCAAGGGCGTTGGCATGCGCTGGAGTGAAGATGGACTCAACCATCTACTCATTCTCAGGCTTGCTTGGGTTAATCAACGTTTCGATTCTCTTTTTCCTAATGTGCCTCAAAGTGGACAGGCAGGTCCCTCCCACAACACTTAGATGCGCCCGTCTCAACCACAAGTTTGCTTTGTAACCACGGGAAACTGTCAGTAAATGTTCACAATGAATAATTACGAAGATCTGTAGGTGGTGCAAGTATTTAGAGCGAATAAGGAAAGGGTGGCGCAGCTATGACTGTGACTACGGATGACTGATTGTTGCAACTCAGCTCAACTCCTCAAGATTCAGCATCAAGACAATAGGAGCGTGCTTAGATATGCCATAGACAATCGTTCAGTTGCCTGAGATGCACCCTTGAAATCAATAGGGTAAATTTTTGCTGCCAACTCTTGACAACTCATCATGACTGACAGTTTCCCTTAAGAAGCAAACTGTTGCGGGGGCTCAGATTTTCCAGTGTTTTCTGTCTCGGCACCTAGCTGGCTCCGCGCAGTAATCGCCGGGTGGCGTGACTGAGCCGAGATAAGCGAAGAAAGCGGTCTGAGCCGAGCCGATTGAGCAGCCAGACCGCCCACCGTAGTTGTCGGAGCGCCCAAGATGACTGTGCTGACTGTCGAGCTTTTCGCCAAAACTCATGGGCTTGCTGCGCGTCCTGGTTTTTGATCGCCAGCCATCCCAGA
>JBCBJE010000764.1:0-3133 GCA_038523735.1 Cyanobacteria bacterium J06626_18
CATATTCAGCATGAATTCAGTGACTGGACTTAGTCTCTCGCAGCAGATTTTTCAATTTGCGATTTCCGGCGTTATAATCTATTACCTGCTTAAGCGAGACATAAGACAAGCATTTGGTTGGTCAACAACACAAGAAGAATAATTGTGTCTTGAGAATATTCAGAGTTTCGTTCTTCATCTACAAAGCTCTATTTCCCAGATCAGACATAATTTTTCATCCACACATCTATTGCTTTGATGAACCCGATTAATCGCCAAGATGTAGCTGCATATCTAGAACGCATTCGATACAAGGAAACCCTTACTCCAACTATCAAGACACTACTCAGCAATCTCCACCGATCGCACCTGTTCGCGGTGCCTTTTGAGCATCTCGATATCCATGCAGGAGTGTTATTGCATCTCGTTTATCGGGCTCTGGATGATGAAGAAATGGGCCGTATACCTCTACACAGCCTTAACAACCTGCGTCCAAGTTGTTCTATTCGCGATGGGTGTCTGGAACGGCTTTGCCCTATTACTGCCTCTGATTATCATCATCATTGGGTTCAAAAACCTGCATAGGATGTCTTAATTCCCCCATCACTCTGTTACCCCATATTTCGCTAGCCCATTTCTACCCTTCCCTGGTTACATAGAGGTGTCGTCTTGAGGCACACAAACTCATGCCATTGATTAAAGTCCAAACTTCCGTGTCTGCACCCGCAAAGACAGATATTGAGTCCATGCTGAAAGAGCTTTCCAGTAGTCTTGCAACGCATCTGGGTAAACCAGAGTCCTATGTCATGACTGCTTTTGAAGGGGATGTGCCGATGACGTTTGCAGGATCCACTGATCCGGTTTGCTATGTGGAAATCAAAAGCGTAGGTACCATGGGCGCGAAAACCAAAACCATGAGCCAGGACTTTTGTACCAAAATCGAAGCGGCGCTGGGCGTCCCTAAAAACCGCACATACATTGAGTTTGCGGACGCTGCGGGCGCCATGTGGGGCTGGAATGGCACAACATTCGGCTAAATCTGACTAGAACGGCACATCACTGCCGGGAGCCTTTTTATCTTTCGGTTCTTGGTCTTTCTTCGGGTCTTTGCCACCCTTGCCTTTCGGCTTTTTACCATTCTTCGAGGCTTCCTCTTCTTCCTCATCGTCTAGAGACACAATTTGACCATTGAAGAAATTAGCAAAGCTCTTTACGGCTCGGTCAAAGTCTGAGGGGGGTGTCCAGGCTGGAGGAGGCGCAGGTGCCGAGGCTTCAGGGGGCTGTGCCGGCACAACTGGTTCATCGGGAGCAGGCTTGGGAGGTACGGGTGGGGGCGTCGGTGGCGATGTCGCTTGACTATTTGTAGAAATCGGAGGCGAGGCTGGGCCAGAGGGCGGGCTGCTGGTTGCGGTGTCTTTACTCGTGGTTCCGGCAATCACCTCAAGTGTAATTGTGACCGGATGGCCCAACACCTTCGCAAACGTCGTCTCAACGCCCGATATCCGTTCTTTCGCCATCTTGAGCAATGGCTTTGACTTGATGCCAATGCGGACGACATTACCGTCGATGCTGAGCAGTTGCCCCTGTTGCAGCATAAGGACACGGGTGCCCATGGGTTGGAGCTGATTGAGGATTTGGGCCCAGATTTTGGGGAGATCGGGTGGGGGAGTGGGGGAGTGAGGGGAAGCAGAAGACGATGGGGGAGTAGAGTTTGTAGGAGAAGACGGTGGGGTAGTGGGAGAGTTGGGGGGAGTAGAAGGTAGAGGGTGGAGGGTAGAGGGTGGAGGAGAAGCAGGCGAAGAGGAAGGGGCGGCGGAAGTAGGGGAAGGGGGAGGTACGATTTTGGGTTGGGAAGGCTGTGATTGGGGTTGGGCTGTGGGTGCGGATGGCTTAACTGGGCTGGGAGATGGAGCGATCGCGCCTCCCGTTGATAAGGCTGAAGGAAGCAGGCCCATGAGGGTGACTTCGAGCCAGAGGCGGGGTTGGGTGGTGTTGCGGAGTTGAATTTCGGATTGGCGCAGGGTTTGTTGACCGGAGAGGAGGAGTGGCAGCGCTAAAGATTGGGCAAAGGACTGCATAGCTTCCCAGGTCTGGGGCGTAACGGCGACTAGATCAGCTCGGGCCCCGGCTGTTTTGGCAATAATGAGGTCGCGGTAGAATCCCGCTAGGTTCTGCAGAACGATCATCGGTTCACGGCCTCGATCCATCAGGCGACGGGCCGTATCGAGAAGCGTCACACTGTCGTCCGCGGCGATCGCCTGTACCAGTTCTAGCAAGTCGCGCTCTGGTACAGCTCCAACTAAATCCCAAACCTTTTCTGCTGTGACGGGCGGCTCTAACAAGCTCAGCTGATCCAACAAGCTCTCGGCATCGCGCAGTCCACCTTGAGCCACCTGCGCTACCAATCGCACGGCTGCTTCGGTAATGTCGATTTCTTCTTGCTGGGCAATGGTCTGCAAGTGGCTCACCATTGCTTCCAGTGGAATACGCCGGAAGTCAAACCGCTGACACCGCGAAATAATCGTCGCCAATACCCGTTGGGGGTCGGTAGTGGCTAGCACAAAGATGACGTGGGCTGGCGGCTCTTCTAGTGTCTTGAGTAAGGCATTGAACGCTGCCGTACTCAACATGTGGCATTCGTCGATCACATAAACCTTGTAGCGGCACTGCACTGGGGCGAACTGGGCCCGCTCGATCAGTTCACGGATGTTGTCAACGCCTGTGTTGCTGGCAGCGTCGATTTCGACAATATCCAAGATGGAACCGTCGTTGATACCGCGACAGACTTCGCAATGGCCGCAGGGGTGTGGGTCCGGCGTTGTGTGACTGAGGCAGTTGAGGGATTTGGCCAGAATGCGCGCACTGGAAGTTTTACCCGTACCGCGGGGTCCACAGAACAAATAGGCAGGAGCAATCCGCTGTTGCTCTAGCGCATGGCTAAGGGTTGTGGCGATCGCATCTTGACCCACCAATTGGGTAAACGTCTGCGGTCGATATTTATGATGAAGTGGCTCATATCCCATAACTTTACGATATCGGGAGAAATCATAAGATGCATCCCACTTATTAAGTCGTCAAGTCCATTTGTTGAATTGCTTCAAAAAGCTGCTGCCACGCCTGTTGGGATTGAGGGTCAGATGGGCTCTCTCGCTGC
>JBCBJE010000765.1:0-3126 GCA_038523735.1 Cyanobacteria bacterium J06626_18
TGTCAGGTCCTGACACGTCATGGTCGTGAGGTCATACTTTTAGAAAGTGGTCGAGAGCAATTCGACCCGTCTATCCAAGCATTAAATGATGTTGTTTTTTTGGGCAAACGCCATCGTGCCCTCAATCCGAAGGCATCCTACCAGGATTATTTACCCCCTGGACTGCGTGGCGTGAGCCGTGTGCGGCAGTTTGGTGGCACGAGTAACGTTTGGACAGGGAAATGGAAATACCTACAACCCTGGGATTTTGAAGGCCGACCTTGGATTGCCGAAAGTAGTTGGCCGATTCGCTTCACAGATTTGCTGGAGCATTACAATTCGGTGTCAAAAGATTATGGCTTTGGCAGTTTAGAAGAAGAAGCGCAACGGCCAGAAATTGCCGCATTTCGAGCTAAGGTTGCTGTAGGCGGGTTAAAGCTAAGCAACTCCTATTGGGAGAAAACGCCGACGCGCACGCCTCAGCGGTTTGGGGAAGAAATGCGCCAATCCAAGAACTTACGGGTTGTGCTGGGGGCAACGGCTACTGAGCTACACCTCGATGCTGCGTGTCAACGGGTTTCCAGTGTTGTGTGTAGATCGCTGGAAGGGCGTGAACTTATTGTTGAAGGGAAGGTCATCATTTTGGCCATGGGGGCTTTTGAATCAGCCCGTATTCTGCTGAATTCTGATCGCCAGATGCCTGGGGGCATTGCCAACACCTACGACGTCGTGGGTCGCTTTTACACGGATCACTTGAAGCACTACACTGGCACCCTAAAACCAGGGCCGCTGGTGCAGCAGTTTGCCCATGAGTTGCAATATGGGCCTAAACCTCGCTTCTGTGTCAGCTTTGCACTGGATGATGCAACGCAACGCGCCGAAGAACTAATGGAGCATTCTCTTTACCTACAACCGATTTACGAGCGCTTGGTCGGTCGCGTATGGCGCACGCTGCGTGGCCGGCCACCGTATCGCGATGGCAACGGCTCGATCGCAGGCTATCGCGTCAAGTTCATTAGTGAGCAAGTGCCGCATAGGGATAGTCGTATCAAGCTAGGGACAGCGCGTGACGCGCTGGGTCAACGGAAGCTAGAAGTTAACTGGTGCTTTACTGAACAAGATCGTCGCTCCTTACCGAAAATAACAAGCCTCTTGACGCAGCGGGTTGCTCAGGTGGGTTTAGGTACGATTGACTTCGGTGATAAAACGCCGAGTGTGGAAACAATGACAGATGCCGCTCACCAAATGGGGACAACCCGCATGGCAAGTAGTCCAAAAGAGGGGGTTGTAGATGCGGATTGTCGCGTATTTGGTACCGAGAATCTCTATGTGGTCGGGTCAGGGGTGTTTCCGGTAGGGCCAACGTATTCCCCTACCTACACAATTTTGGCGCTAGCGCGTCGCCTTGGTCAGCATCTGCTGCAAACTATGCCTGCATTCAAAGGGGTTGGCAGTTTACCTACGATCGCACCAAACGTGTCTGCCAGTCAATAAAGTTTGCTGTGGATGATTGTTGATATGTGCAAATAAGCGAACGAGTGGAGGCGAAGTATGTTCTAGATAGTGGTGATTTGGGGAACGGCGCGGTCTACAGGTGTCACTAACGAGTGGTAGGTGATTGAGTGAGATGTTTTGACAAACGGAGGTTGTATGCTTACTGATATTCTCGAACTGGATAATCAGGCAACTCTGCGAGGGCAGGCCGTGGTGATTGGCTCGGGAATTGCCGGAGCTGAGGTGGCTACGTTCCTGGCACGTAATGGTCACGACGTGGTGTTGATTGAAAGCGGACGCGATCGCTTTGATCCCGCTATCCAAGCTTTGAATGATGTCGTCTTCCTCGGCAAGCGCCATCGTGAGTTAAATCCCGATTCTTACTATCACCAATACCTGCCGCGTGAGCTGCGTGGGGTTAGTCGGGTGCGCCAGTTTGGTGGTACGAGTAATGTCTGGACGGGAAAATGGAAGTATTTGCAGCCCGTCGATTTTGAGGGTAGACCGTGGGTCGAAAACAGCGGCTGGCCCATCGATTTCACAGACCTTTTGGAGCATTATCGCTCGGCAGCTGAGGATTATGGCTTTGGTGATTTAGAAGCGGAGGCAATGCGGCCTGCGATCGTCGATCTCCACGAGCGGATGGCTGAAAGCGGCCTGAAATTTAGCAGCTTTTACTGGGAAGAATCCCCTACGCGGACGGCGAAGCGCTTTGGGGAGGAAATGCGCCGCTCGCAAAACTTACGAGGGGTACTGGGTGCAACAGTGACTGAGTTGAGGCTTGACGATTCGTGCCAACGGGTGACCGCAGTGAAGTGCCGTTCCTTGGAAGGACGCGAAATTACGGTTGAAGGCGATACGGTCGTCTTAGCAATGGGTGCCTTTGAAACGGCACGTCTCTTACTCGCATCCGACCAGCAGCAGCCGGGTGGTATTGGCAACGCTTGTGACTTGGTAGGGCGCTTCTATACAGACCATCCCAAGCACCATACTGGCAAACTTCACCCAGGACGTTTGGCTCAGCAGTATGGGCACGAACTCCAATACGGACCCAAACCTCGCTTCTGCATCTGTTTTGCTTTGGATGACACAACGCAGCAGCAGCATAAGCTATTAGAGCATGTCCTATATCTGCAGCCCATTTATGCGGGCTTGGCAGGTCGGGTATGGCAAAGGCTGCAGGGGCGCTCTATTTGCCGTGATGCTAATGGCATGGTGTCGCATTATCGGGTGAAATTTGTGACTGAACAGGCTCCACAGTCAGACAGTCGTGTCAAACTGGACGCCGAGTTAGATGTGTTGGGTCAGCGTAAGTTGGCGGTTGACTGGTGCTTCACGGATCAGGACAGACGCTCGATGGCGAAGACCCTGGAGCTTCTGGCAGAACGATTCGCAGAGGTTGGGCTCGGAACCTTCGATTTTGGCGATGACCCACCTAGCTTAGAAAGCATGACGGATGCAGCGCATCAAATGGGTACAACCCGGATGTCTGCGAGTCCAGACTCAGGAGTGGTTGATACAAATTGTCGGGTATTTGGTACTGACAATCTCTACGTGGCTGGATCAGCAGTGTTTCCAACGGGACCCTCATACTCGCCGACCTTTACAATTTTGGCACTGGCTCGGCGTTTAGGGCAGCATCTACTGCAGACA
>JBCBJE010000766.1:0-3106 GCA_038523735.1 Cyanobacteria bacterium J06626_18
CCGAGGCAAAGATGTTGGGTAAGGGTAGCACTCGAATCCTAGAGGCATCTTCTCCCTGAGTCACATCTCGCACATGGTGAACTTTATTCTCTACATGCCAGTAGTCACGAATACGTCTTGCAAAGGCTTCGACGGTTGCTTCAAGAGAGCTGATGTAATAACGAACAGCCGGTAGCGTGATGCGGACAGTCTGCCCTTTGAGCGGGTATCGATAGCTGGTGACTTTGATAATGGCCTTAAGTCCAGCCCATTAGTCTGCTTGAGGTAAGGCTTCGATATCGCGCCAGAGACTGACGGTGCGTGCCTCGACTCGACCATGCCCTATTTCCATTGACTGAACCTGAGCGTCGGGCTGAAAGTTCTGCTGGATTGCTTCGAAAAATTTCTCCGATTCTATACATAGGCGAGACTGACCTAGAGCAGATGTAGGCAAAGCATCGACAGCTCCTGGACAGCCATCCGATTGGTAGCAAACTCACCACTTTTGCCATAGAAGATAAAGCTGTTGGCACTGTTCCAATTTTCGACGACATTGAGCCCTTCTTGAATCTCCTGTCGGATACGCTCATCATGCAGGTAATCACACAGGAAGATGGTTTTGATAGCCCGACCTAGCTCGGCCAAAGCCAGATAGGGGTTGGTTAACCTAAGCCAGAGAGTCGCCTCCATTCATGCCATCCTCATCAGCCACACACCGCGCTACTGACTCCCGCTTTGACCGACCCATACCTCAGCCGTTTCATAAAACTCACCCCGCTGCTCCAAACTGAAGCCACCCAACAGCGCCGCTATCCACAGTTCAATCAATGGCATCTGCAGATGCTGCTGTAACTCAATCAGTTTTTGGGGCCTGCCAATGCCTTTAGAGGAGAGTTTCTGAATCCAGTCCGATACATTCTCTGCGTGGGATACCGCCAGAGCCTTTTCCTTTTCCTCTTCCTCAGTGAGGTCATCCAAGAAAGCCAAGACCGTCGCCTTATCCACCTCGCCGACAACCGAATCTTCATCCTCTTGCTGGCTATCTTGCTCTTTTAATGCGTAGGAAGGCCGCTTCACATGTTCGGAAAAATCTAGTTCCTGCGTCTGGCGGGTCAACCCTCGCAGCCAATCGCTATCCATCATCGGCCCATCGGCACTGTGAGCATCCTGCCAGTCCTCCCAGAGCAGCTCGGCCTTGGTCTCACAGATACCTGCCAGCTGATTGATCACCTCACCCCCAATCCGCAGCTGGTCGCGCCAGGGCAGATCGGCCATCACCGCCTCAAATTGCTCCCAAAGGTTTCGGACATCAGCCTCCTCCGGGACCTCTGCGGCAATCTCAAAAGCAAGGTCCAGGTTCAACTCAAGCTGGCGGACATCAACCATCAGTCGTAATCCCCTCGAATGTATCGCTGAGCGGACAGCCCTCGATCGGGCATTCAATCGGCTCCAGCCGAATCTCGTTAGAAAAGTGCGTAATGCCGAAACGGGCTTGGAGATAGGGTATCACCTTCCCCTCAACGTAGCGTTCCAGCTGACGCCGGCGATAACCCGCGCAGTGAATTGGAGCAACTTCCAGCACCTTGGAACTTTCTACATAAACTGAGGCCGCGATCGCATGAACTGGCGCATCCTTCCGTTTCTCCTTCCAAATATAAAGGTTGGCATAGGGCATCGATGTCTCAGCCACCTCCAGCGATACCGTTTCAACTCCTGTATCTGACTGCGGCGGCCCCGCCTGCTGCCGGTACTCCGCCCGCCGCTTCTCATTCTGCGTCCGACGATTACGGTAGTGAGATCGCTTGCGATGGCAGCGCTTTTCATTCCAGCAACCGTCCCCCTTCTGCCCGTGCAGCTTCCGAGCCTTCTCTGCACTCAGTTGAGCGCAAGCAATACATCTTGGGTCAGCGCGCCTTGGCATATCAACGACACCCCATCAAAATCCCAGACTCAGCCGCTGCCATTCAGCAATGCGCTTGAGTTCTTGGTTGATCCCATCCAAATCGGTCTCTTCTGAATCAAATGTACCCCCGACCCACTCCAGCATTTCTGTATGCTCGGGATGCTGAGCGTCTTGAATCGCCTCTAGAAAGCTCTCATAGCCCCAAACGCCCCCACAGTCTTCTGGCGGACAGGCTCGCTTTGCCTTAGTGCAGAGGGGATAATCAACCTCCGCATCTGCCTTTAGCACTTTCTCAACTAAAATCTCATGTTCCCAGGAGTCGCCAAAGTCGTACTGGTAGAAAAACTTGAATTTCTCTCCGGGAATCAACTTTCCCAGCTTCACCTTGCTCTCATCCTTAAAGCCCAGGTCATCAAAACCTAAATCCGGCATGGGAACACCGTAATCCACACCCTCAACAGTAAAAGAGTGCAGATGAGAATTGGTCCAGCCCATCGATATCTGAGCAACGTAGTGTAAATGAGCCAACGCCTCGCTGGCACGCACCTGCACGCGCCGCCAAATCGGTGGACGGATATCTCTGAGGGTGATTTTGAGTTGATACACGATTGAGGAGTAAGGGGGCTTCCGAGTAGCCATAGATTTTTCTCTAACCTCGTACTATTGTTATAGAGCGACCTTGAGGAGATTGACACACTTCAGTAATTGTGCGTTCCTCAATCGGTGACGCATCACGACGACGGTCAAAAATCACTAGCCAACCATTTACCGTACTCAACCGCCCTAGATATTTATCTAGCTGTTCTAATCCCCCCAACAGCGGGTCGGGCCGACCATCTCGCCAGACCTTTAACTCAATACCTAAAGTGACCTTTCCATAGTGCAAACACAGATCCATTCGCCCTGTCCCCAGTGCGTATTCCCGCTCCAGGGTCCCACCCCCATTCACTACCCGATGCAAGAACGCCATCATTACCAGATGTGGCGCAATTTCGTGATAAGGAGCACTGCGCAGCAGAGGTTCTCATGATGCCGCCAAAACTGTAGAAAGGCGTCTAGCAGTTTGGTCAGATCTAGCTCACCTGAAGGTGTCAGCCAAGTAGGCGCGATTTGGGGCAAAGATGCCATCGGTGGTACTGTCAAGACACGCAGCAGAACCTCCCGATAAATGGGATTTGAGATGGTCAGTCCACCTTGAGGACTCATCACACACAACCCTAAATC
>JBCBJE010000767.1:0-3082 GCA_038523735.1 Cyanobacteria bacterium J06626_18
GAGTTGACGAAGCTGTTTTTGGCGGCTCAAGGCGAGGCCGAAGCTGCCTTTGGCAATCCCGGTTTGTATCTTGAAAAATTTATTGAGAAGCCCCGCCACGTTGAGTTTCAGCTACTAGCTGATAGTCAAGGCAACGTGATCCACCTGGGTGAACGAGACTGCTCAATTCAGCGTCGTCATCAAAAGCTTTTGGAGGAAGCTCCGAGTCCTGCCTTGAATCCGGAGTTGCGCCGCAAGATGGGTGAAGCAGCGGTAAGAGTCGCCAAATCAATCCGCTATGTAGGAGCCGGAACGGTCGAGTTTCTAGTGGATGCCCACGGGGATTTCTACTTCATGGAGATGAATACCCGCATCCAGGTAGAACATCCTGTAACGGAGATGGTAACAGGCTTAGACCTGATTACTGAGCAAATTCGCATTGCCCAAGGTCATCCCCTCTCAGTCACCCAAGAGCAGGTGCAGCTAAGAGGCCACGCGATCGAGTGCCGCATTAACGCCGAAGACCCTAACCACAATTTCCGGCCTGCTCCCGGACGCATTAGTGGCTATTTGCCTCCGGGTGGTCCCGGCGTACGGATTGATTCCCATGTCTACACTGACTACGAAATTCCGCCCTACTACGATTCGCTCGTCGGCAAGTTGATTGTCTGGGGACCGGATCGCCCAACCGCGATCCGACGCATGAAGCGAGCCCTTCGGGAATGCGCCATTACAGGTCTCCCCACCACGATTCCATTTCATCAAATGGTGCTGGAGAATCCGCAATTCCGCTCCGGCGAGGTTTACACCAACTTTGTTAATCAGTTGTTGGACTTGTAGCACCGGAGAATAGGGAACAGGGAACAGGGAACAGGGAACAGGGAACAGGGAACAGGGAACAGAAAAAGAGTAATGGGTAATGGGTAGTGGGTAGTGGGTAGTGGGTCAAAGGGAAAGGAGGAAAGGGAAAAGGGGAAAGCAGAGTCCGTAAGGGCGAGGCATTTGGCCCTTGTATTTGCTGTCCACCGGAACTCTATGCTCCAAATGCCTCGGCCCTCACTTCACCAACCAAGAACCAAGAACCAAGAACCAAGAACCATGACCTGACTCCTCCCACAAACCATGCGTGTAATGACGCCAGCTAAAAAGACCAATAGGATTGCTTACCATAGACGAGAGATGCTAAGGGGCTTACGGCTATGAGTGCCTCCCGTTGGGTGATTGTTCTGCTAGTCGTCGGTGGACTGACGGTTTTTATCCTGCAAAATACGTCGCCGTCCATTGCGCTGGTCTTTTTGGGCGGTCGGACAGTGGCGCTGCCGTTGGCTGTGTGGCTAGGGAGCGCGATCGCGCTAGGGGCTATTACTATGCTGCTTTTTAGCGACCTCATTGACTTTGGCAAATTGGCTTCGGGACGTTCTAAGCGACGGCGTTGGCAGGTACGTCCTGAATCTCCGTCTGATCGCTCAAAGGCAGCTGGATTTCGCGATGCCCCCCCCGACACACGCCGCGAAACACGCTGGGAAAACACTCGTCGAGGCAGTTCAGGGAGACCCGGGAGCAGTTCCGAGCGACCTCAAGCTGGACTCCGTGATGCCGCCGCCGCTGAAGATTGGCAAACTTGGGGTGAAAGGGTGCCCGCTAGTCAGTGGGAAGATTGGTCACAGGCGGGCAATACCGAGCCAACGGGCTCAAGATTTGCGCGGCGTCAGCGTCAAGATCGAGCCACAGCTGACACCGTCCTTACTGACCTCGATAGAGGCTGGGAAGACTCAGCCCGCGATACAGTCTACGTGCCATCAGGCGGCAGTACAGTCGAAGATGCCCTGGATGATATTACGGAAGGCTGGGAGGATTGGGAGTCCGAAAATGATCCGCCAGCCGCAACTGCTTATTCCCATGGCTATGGGGGAAGTGGCGCTTCCTCTCGCGTGGATACGGTCTATGGCCCACCTGATGATGAACTAGAGCAGTCTCAGGACCGCCCCGTCGCGGACGGCGATCGCGACGAAGATTGGGGCCTTGATGAACCCGCTCCTGCAGCCAGCACTCCCGCTAGCAACACCGATGCCGAGGACAGTGGGGTGTACGACGCCGACTATCGGGTCATCATTCCGCCCTATCGACCCATTGATGGTGAAGATGAAAACGAAAACACCAACGACCGCGATCTCACCTCCTGATCTCTGGTACGGTAGGCAAGCGGTAAGCCATGCTTATCTAGCCAATTACGAGGTGCGATCGCCGTTGTCATGTCCGATGTAGCCAGCCATACAGACCTTTTGAGGGGGGTTAACCTCTACCTGATTGGCATGATGGGGGCTGGCAAATCAACGCTGGGTGCAGCCATGGCGAAGCGACTGGGCTATCGGTTCTTCGATACCGACACCTTGATTGAACAGGTAACCGCCAAATCGATTCCTGCGATTTTCAAGTCCTCAGGCGAAGCCGGATTTCGCGTGTTGGAAGGGCAAATTCTGGATCAGCTAGCACCCTACACACGGTTGGTGGTTTCAACAGGAGGCGGCATCATCTTGCGGCCAGAAAATTGGGGTTATCTGCGGCAGGGCGTTATTGCCTGGGTCGATGTACCGCTAGCCGAGCTTCAGCGACGGCTACAGGGCAACCGTAATCGCCCCCTGCTGCAGCGAGCCGATTGGCAGGACTATCTGGCGAGTCTATTGGAAGAGCGCCGCACACTTTATGAAGCAGCCGATATTCACCTCAATGTGTCCGCAGGCGAGTCCAATAAAGTTGCTTGCGATCGCTTGTTCGCTCTGCTCGAAGAACGCATCCTTCCACCTCCTACTATTGCCCACCCTAAATAACACCGACACTCTGACGCTCATACCTTCATCAATATCCTCGTCGACTGCCTGCCGCTACGGCAATTGATACCGCAAAACTCCTCCGGAGTGGCTTCGCTAGCGATTATCTGAATAAGCATCGGTCGAACTAATAGCGATCGCTCAATCCCTCGCCCCATGCAGAAGGGTTGTATCCTCGCATAAGATAAGAGATGAGATAAGAACTAAAAGTCGGTGAAATATAAGACATACAAGCCAAGCAGTTATTTATCAAATTTCGTCAAATACTATTGGCA
>JBCBJE010000768.1:0-3079 GCA_038523735.1 Cyanobacteria bacterium J06626_18
CAGCGACGCAAAAACTCAGCACCACACCGAAGGGAAGTTGAACTGAGCGAAACGCCAGAAACTGAACTGAAATAGGTGTAGCGTTTTGGACGGATAGAATTGCGATCGCGACTATCCAAATAGCGGTTAAGGGTGCCAGAAGCAACTTTTGCATGGGCTTATCGGTGGGCGATAGGAACACTCGTAGGCTCAGATGTACTTGACCAAAATACACAGGGTTGTATCTAGAAAGCCACTTACCATTCTGACATTGGTTATTACAACAGAAGTCAGAAGGATAAATCGACCTCTTGGCACGTAAGCTTTCCACAAGCGTGTCTCATTCATCCTTAACCCTCCACTCTCAACCCTCAACCCCCCTCCTCTCAATCTTCCACTTTTTCCCTGCCTCTTTTGTTGCCTGAAGATTTGTATTATCCTCATTCGCAATGCCCAGTGTGATGGGTTCTACAGTACGGAGGGTTCCTCGCAACCTAGCCTGTATTCTAATGAGCAGCCCAAGTCACTTATAGGCCGAGGTCGGTGCAATGTCCTTGCCAGGAGTTGTTGTATCGGTTGTATCGACTGTTGGTAGGCTGCTAGTCGTCAGAGAATCGTGTTCAAAGGAGCCACTTTGTATGTGCGGAATTGTCGGTTATATCGGAACTCGTCCTGCTAGCGACATCCTCATGGAAGGGCTCCAAAAACTGGAATATCGCGGTTATGACTCGGCTGGACTGGCCACAGTGCTAGAAGGAGACCTGCACTGTGTCCGCGCCAAGGGCAAGCTTCAAAATTTGGCGGAAAAGGTGGCTGGAGAAGAAAATCTGGCTCGACTCGGCATTGGCCATACGCGCTGGGCTACCCACGGTAAACCCGAAGAATACAACGCCCATCCCCATACCGACACTTACCGCCGTATTGCTGTTGTCCAAAACGGCATTATTGAAAACTACCGCGAACTGCGCGAAGAACTTAAGGCTAAGGGACATGAGTTCCGCTCCGATACGGATACTGAAGTCGTTCCCCACCTGATTGCAGAGTACCTAAAGACGTCTCCGGCAGGGGCTACTGCAGCTGATTATGATCCGTTTGTAGCTGCCGTAAGAGCTGCTGTTAATCGTCTGGAGGGAGCGTTTGCCCTTGCTATCATCAGTGCGGACTTTCCTGATGATTTGGTTGTGGTGCGTCAGCAAGCTCCGCTCGTGATTGGCTTTGGGCAGGGCGAATTTTTCTGCGCGTCTGATACCCCGGCGATTGTGCCTCATACCTGTGCCGTGCTACCGATGGAAAATGGTGAAATTGCCAAGCTTTCACCTATGGGGGTTGAGGTATACACCTTTGGGGGCGATCGCCTCAAGAAGCACCCCTTCACCCTCAACTGGAACCCCATCATGGTGGAGAAACAGGGGTTCAAGCATTTTATGCTCAAAGAAATCTACGAGCAGCCTGGGGTTGTGCGAACTGGCCTAGAGACCTATCTCGATGGCTCTTGGTCGGCAGATAGCAACACGCCGCCTATTCAACTTGATCTGCCGCAAGAACTCTTGGAAGGTATAGAGCATATTCAGATTGTTGCTTGCGGTACGAGCTGGCACGCGGCTCTGGTGGGTAAGCATCTGATTGAACAGCTGGCCGGCATTCCGACGATGGTGCAGTATGCCTCTGAGTTTCGCTATTCTCCTTCACCGTTGACCCGTAATACGTTGACTGTGGGGGTTACCCAGTCCGGTGAAACAGCCGATACCTTGGCAGCTCTAGAGATGGAACAACAGCGTCGCCAGGAGGCGTTGGACGCGGCGTTAGCCCCTCGTATGGTAGGCATTACCAACCGCTCAGAAAGTTCTTTGGCGCGGCTGATTCCCCATATTATCGACACCCATGCTGGGGTTGAGATCGGCGTCGCTGCTACCAAAACGTTCACGGCTCAGGTCATGGCTTTTTACTTCCTGGCCCTAGATCTTGCCTATCGTCGTCAAACCCTGGCATCAGAGCGGATTGAGCAAATTGTGACTGATCTGCGTCAGCTTCCGGCCCAGATTGAATCTGTCTTGGAGAGTCAGGAGCGCTATATTGAGGAGCTGGCTCATACCTTCAGCGATACCTCCGACTTTATCTATATCGGACGCGGCATCAACTTCCCGATCGCCCTTGAAGGGGCACTGAAGCTGAAGGAAATTAGCTATATTCATGCCGAGGGCTATCCCGCTGGCGAAATGAAGCACGGCCCGATCGCACTGCTGGACGCTAAGGTACCGGTGGTGGCGATCGCGATGCCTGGCAGCGTTTACGACAAGGTCCTCTCAAATGCTCAAGAAGCCAAAGCACGGGATGCCCAACTCATTGGCGTTGTCCCCATGAATGATGCCGAAGCCGAGGATACTTTCGATGAACTACTCCCCGTTCCTCCAGTAGATGAGCTGCTCTCCCCGATTCTGACGGTGATTCCCCTGCAGCTTCTGGCCTACCATATCGCTGCCCGCCGTGGCTTGGATGTTGACCAGCCGCGTAACCTCGCCAAGTCAGTAACAGTGGAGTAGGTCTGAAAATCAGAATATGTCAGCGTCAAGGCTCTAACAACCCGGCATTGGTAAAGGCATAGTCGCGGTTAGCTTGATAGGTTGGGATACGATCTTGAGCGATCGCATACTGTTCGTGATCTTCGGGCACCTTCATCATGAGTTGCATGGCATTATCCCATTGAACTCCTACAGTAGACCATTCTTCAGTGGTTTGAGCCGTTTGAGTGAGCTCAGCAGCACTCGTCGCAGTGCGCACCGCTTCAGTAAAGGGTTGAGGCGTAGGATTATCTTCGGGACTATTGTCAGGGCTATCTGAGGAAGGTGTTTCTTCCACCTCTGGTTGTGTCTGAAGCGCTGTTGTTGGGCCAGAAGCGTTCAACAAGAACTTCCACGCCAAAAAGCCTGTCAACGCTAGAAGGGCAACCAACAGAAAAATCTTGAAGGGTTTAGACATCGCTGTATGTTGTGTAGTAGTAGGCTTTAAATGTCCGTATATAGTGCCTTGAATTCAAGGTTGATGATGTGCAACCACTACTCACAATGTAGCTTGCGGATTCAACGTAAAACTCGCAATGGAC
>JBCBJE010000769.1:0-3074 GCA_038523735.1 Cyanobacteria bacterium J06626_18
GGGGTGGTCTTCATCGATCGCGATCTCAATATCCGCAAATTTACGCCTGCAATCACCGAAGTGGTTAACATTCGCCCAGTGGATATTGATCGTCCTCTGTCGCACTTTACCCATACCCTCGAAGACGTTGACCTCAGAGCCTTTACTCAGCAAACATTACTGTCAGAACGCCCCGTTGAGCAGGAGGTTTACAACCAGCGTAATGGCGATAATCTGCTGATGCGGGGCAATCCCTATCTCCGCGGTGACGGCACACGCGATGGTGTCGTGTTGTCTTTCATCAAAATTAACGAGATCAAACGGATTCAGGCCGAACTGAGTGAAACTAACTCACTATTAGAAAACATTTACACAGCGAGTCCAGTCGGCTTTGCCCTGCTGGATGAGAATTTGCGTTATCTCCGTATCAACCAAACCCTGTCAGATATTAACGGGACGCCGCCAGAAGCCTGTGTTGGTAAAACTCTACAAGAAGTTCTCGCGGGTGAAGTAGGCCGGATTGCTTACGATCTCCATCGGCAGGTGCTGGAAACAGGTCAGCCTATTCGTAATCGCCTGATCGAGGGGAAGCTGCAGGGCGATGAACAGCAGCGCTACTGGACCGCTAGCTATTTTCCGATTCCACTACACAATGGCCAGCGGGGGGTCGCTGCGGCAATTACAGAAGTAACTGAACTCAAAGATGCCGAGCAAGCTCTAGAGAACAGCCGCAAGTTTATCAGCCGGATCTCGGAATCGACCCCTGGCATTATCTACATCTATGACTTCACGGTCCGCCAAATCACCTATCTCAACGCTACAGTGAAGGCCCTTCTGGGCTATGCAGTCGATGAAGTAATTCAAATGGAAGATGTCGTCGATAGACTCGTACATCCTGAAGATGTGGCTGCTCTACAGACTTACTTTGACCAGCTCTCAGAGGGAGAGAATGCTGTTGAAACTGTCGAGTTACGGATTCGGAAAAAGGATGGCCACTGGCGCTGGCTCGAGATGCGGAGCGTCGTGTTTGGTCGTACTGAAACGGGCGAAGTTGCTCAGATTTTGGGTATCAGTACCGATATTTCACAGCGCAAGCAGGCAGAGCGGAAGCTGCGAAATCAGAAGAAGGCGCTGGAAGATGCGATCGCTATGGCCCAAGCGGCAGACTCCGCGAATCAGGCCAAGTCGGAATTCCTCGCTAATATGAGCCACGAAATTCGTACCCCCATGAATCTCATCTTGGGTACCAGCGAACTCCTTTCCCGCACCGATCTGAATCCTCGCCAAGAAAACCTGATCCAGGTGCTCCGCAACAATGGCAACGTCTTGCTAACGCTGATCAACGACATTCTCGATCTCTCCAAGCTAGAGGCCCGTGAGCTGCGGATTGAAAGTCATACCTTTGACCTGCAGCGTTCCTTGCATATTTCGACCGAGCCTTTTCAGTACCAGGCCGAGCAAAAGGGACTCAATTTTTCTATTGATATCGATGCGGCGGTTCCTAGAACCATTGTTGGCGACGAGTTTCGCTTGCAGCAGGTGCTGCGTAACTTATTGGGGAACGCCTTCAAGTTCACGGAGACGGGACAGATTTGTATTGAGGTGACAGTTGCGCTCGATGAGCCTGCAGCCAACGCAATCGATCAGACGGCTGCGCGATCGCTCGTTCTGGAGTTTCGTGTCGTCGATACCGGCATTGGCATCGCCCCTGATGTTCAGACGCGGCTATTTGAGCCATTTATTCAAGCCGACACCTCCACAACGCGGCAGTATGGTGGCACTGGGCTAGGACTCACCATCTGCCGTCGCATTATCGAACTCATGCAGGGGCAAATCGGCGTTGAGAGTTCTCCCAATGAAGGCTCAACCTTCTGGTTCAAAATTCCCTGTACCAGTGACGAAACGCTGAGGTCAGGTTCAGACGCGGATAGAGAACTCGTCTCGCCTGACGAGGCAACCATCACCACAACCAATCAGGTCCGCATTTTGGTGGTGGAGGACAACCTCGATAACCGTGAATTACTGCAGCTCATGTTAGAAGAGCTGGGCTACTCAACTGTAGAGATGGCAGAGGACGGACAGGCTTTCCTCGACAAGATAGCTACGGAGCAGGCGACCGATCGCTCCTACGATATTGTGTTTATGGATTGTCAAATGCCTCATCTCGATGGCTACGAAGCAACTCAACAGTTTCGCCAGCGAGAACTAGATGGGCAGCACCTCTGCATTGTGGGGCTAACCGCGAATGCCATGCGGGGCGATCGTGAAAAATGCCTCGCAGCTGGGATGGATGACTATCTCAGCAAACCCATCGAACTCGACCAACTCGCAGACGTTCTAGAACGATGGATCTGAGTAGCCTAGCAAGTCGGACAACTCCGAATTTCCTCCGCTAGGCCCGGATCTTTGAGGACTAGCTTGCGGCCCTCGACCTTGTAGTTGGCACCGACATAGCCCGTGCGATCGTACAACACCTGGTGAATATAGCGATCCAGCTCAACCGGGTCTTGGATGCGCTCCCGATAGTGAGCTTTGATTTCACGCTCGATACCCAGGTCACTCATCTGATCATGCAAGGCAGTACTCTCACCACCCAACAAGGCTGAGCGTGCCGTTTCATCCTGCCAAACCTTCAACAACACCCGGTAGGGGACGCCTCCCAACGTGACGATTCCTGCCGTAAATAGCAATACCCAGATGCCAACTGCAGAAAGAACGCCTCCCGTCGCAAGCAGTATAACCCTGGCCATTTTCTTGCGAGCCTTTTGCTGAGCGCGGACAGTCTGCAACGCATACATAGCTGAAAACCATAGAAGGACAAAGTAGCGCAACCCCTGTCGCGAAATACTGAGCAAACTTCCGAAATAGAAAGCTTTCTCAACACCCAATACGCCAACGCTAGCATTCCACTACAGCTCGATTTCCAAGAAATCCCGGTGAATTCATGCAATTTTTATGGAGGTCAGGTGAGACGGGGAAGGGAATAGGGAATGGGGAACCAGGGAGAGGAGAGGGATGGGTGGATAAGGGGATAGGGTAGTGGGTGGCGGGTAGTGGGTTGAGGGGAGAGGGAAAAAGGAGGAAAGGGGAAAGGA
>JBCBJE010000770.1:0-3074 GCA_038523735.1 Cyanobacteria bacterium J06626_18
GACTTGAGATTGAGAATCACAACCTCTCCATTCAGGTCAGAACAAACCTGGTCGGGGGCAGCTTTGACAAGCGTATTCGAGTCAGTGAGTACGCTGTTAGATCTTTCTCAAAATACGCTTGTCAAAGCTGCCCCCGACCAGGTTTGTTCTGACCTGAATGGAGAGGTTGTGATTCTCAATCTCAAGTCAGGCACTTACTATGGTTTGAATGCGACAGGTGCATTTGTTTGGCAACAGATTCAGGAACCTAAAACCCTTGGACAACTGCAAACCGCCCTCTTGGATGAGTACGAGGTCGAAGCAGCGGTAGGCCGTCGAGATTTAGAATCGCTGATTCAGGAATTACAAGCGCAGAATTTGATTGAAGTAATCGATGCAACGACGATTCCAACAGCTAGCTAAGTTCAGACAATTGCGCAAACGGGACCTAAGCTTGTTGGCGATCGCATTCTTCCTGCTCAACCTGATTCGATTAGGGCTATGGCTGATGCCGTTTCGCGTCCTGTGTAGCTTATTGAAGCGAATCAGCCAGTTTGCACAGAATCCAGGAATGTCTCGCCAGGCTACGTCGGGATTGAGTCCGACCGACCCCGCTCAGCCATTAAGACATTCCCGCAAGGTGACCAAACTGGTGTGGGCTATCCAGATGGCCGGGCGCTACAGTCCAGGCGGTGCTAAATGTTTGGCCCAGGCATTGACCACTCAAGTTTTGATGAACTGGCATCACTACCGGTCGGAATTACGCATCGGCGTCAACAAAACATCTACAGGAGAGTTCCGAGCCCATGCGTGGATTGAGTATCGCGGGCGGGTAATTGTGGGCAACCTCAAAGACCTGTCTCAGTTCACGCCGCTGCTGGCCTATCGAGGAAGTGAGCTATGAGTGGTATTGCAGGCATCGTTTCCCTTACAGGTGCAGTTGTCAGCGCCTCTGATATTGTCACCATGCTGGAAACCTTGGCCCACCGAGGACCGGATGGCAGCCAGAGTTGGGTTCGAGGCAGCGCTGGTATGGGGCACCGCATGCTATGGACAACCCCAGAATCCTTGCTAGAAACCTTGCCCTTGGTTAATCCAGCCAGCCAGCAAGTGCTGACAGCCGATGCCCGGATTGACAATCGCGAGATCCTGTTGGAGGAACTGGCGTTGAGCGATCGCCCCTTAGAAAAAATCCCTGACAGCGAATTCATCCTCGCGGCTTATCAAAAGTGGGGCACTGACTGTTCACAGCATCTGTTGGGAGCCTTCGCCTTTGCCATTTGGGATGGTACTCAACAGTCACTTTTTTGCGCCCGCGATCATCTCGGCGTCAAACCTTTTTACTATGCGCATCAACCCCAGCAAGCCTTCCGATTTGCCTCTGAAATCAAGGCCCTACTGGCCTTGCCGCAAGTGCCGCAAGATTTGAATGAAGTCAGGCTCGGCGACTACCTCGCTTTGATGATGAATGATCAGCACCTCACCAGCTACCAGGCAGTTTTACGATTACCGCCAGCCCATAATCTTTTGCTAACGCCGTCAGACCTAAAAATCTGGTCCTACTGGTCACTCGATCCAGATTACGAGCTCACGCTGGACTCTGACGAAGCCTATGCGGAGCAATTTCGACAGCTCTTTACCGAAGCAGTGCGCTGTCGGCTGCGAAGCGCGGTTCCTCTGGGTTCACACCTCAGTGGGGGGCTGGATTCTTCGGCCATTACCTGCGTTGCGCGTGAGCTTTTACAAGACTCACAAGACACCCCTTTGCAGACCTTCTCCAACATTTTTGATAACGTGACGGACTGTGACGAACGCCCCTATATCCAGGCAGTGTTGAACCAAGGTGGACTCACGCCGCACTACGTTCACGCCGACCAGTTTGGCCCATTGCAGGATGCTGCCGCTATTTGGCAGTACGAAGAGGAAGCGCTGCTCGGTCCCAGCCATTCCTATCCCTGGCATCTCAACAAAGCGGCCCAACAGGCCGGTGTCCGCGTTGTGTTGGATGGTTTAGACGGAGACACTACCATTTCACACGGCTTTGCCCGACTCAACGAGCTAGCTCAGCAGGGCAAGTGGACCGTATTTTGCGACGAAGCTGAGGGCTTAGCGGGGAACTTTGGCAGCTCCACCCAGTCGATATTCAAACAGTATGGCTATCCAGTCCTGAAGCAGTGGGGCGCAACCGGACGCTGGCCTGCATTAATTTGGGCAATTCACATCCTTCATTCTCGCTGGGGCTTCTCACGTAAGCGCCTGTGGATGACCTGTGGTTTCAAACCGTGGGTCGCACAACTCAAGCGCCATCGGCAAGAGGATAAGCCTCAGCGTGAATCGCCCCAGACTTATCCAGCTTTAGTGAATCCTGCTTTTGCCACCAGAATTGCTCTAGAGCAGCGTCTACAGGACTGTGACCAGCCCGCTCACGCGTTTTCTACAGCCAGAGAGGATCACTGGCGCGCCCTAACTCACGGCATTTTGTCCTTTGTTTTGGAACAGTTGGATCGGTGTGCCGCCGCTTACTCGCTAGAAATGCGCCATCCCTTTATGGATAAGCGTTTGATTGAGTTCTGTCTGGCCCTGCCCGCTGAACAGAAACTGAGCCAGGGCTGGAGTCGGATGATTTTACGCCGGGGCTTGGCAGGTATTTTGCCCCAGGAAGTGCAGTGGCGGGGGGGGGAAAGCCGACATGACAGCCAATTTTTTGCATGGTTTGCTGGTGCGCGATCGCCCGCAACTGGACGCCATTATGCAAAACCAGTTGGAACCTCTGAAGCCTTACATCAATCTAGAGAATGTGAGCGCCGCCTATCAACGAATGATTTCTGATCAGACGTCGCAAAACAAAGATCACATGGTGGTTTGGCGCACGGCGATTCTGGCTCTCTGGCTGCAACATCATCAATAATTTGCAAAACTTGGCAGGACTTGTTCCAACAAAATTGCATGGGTCACCTGCAGTCACTGGACAAGGCTGTAAGTCCGAGGCAGGGCAGCCGTCTACCTGATAAACATTCGTTCGTAAAACAGGAGACTCTTCCAATGAAGAAGCGTTATACCTCACCCCAAATGACCATCCACGGTAGCGTTGAGCA
>JBCBJE010000771.1:0-3068 GCA_038523735.1 Cyanobacteria bacterium J06626_18
ATTGCAAGCAGCTACCCGATCACAACCTTGCTTCCCGCAAAAGAAGACAGGTGGGCCAGATACGATCAGTCATTCGCAGATGTACCTTGGCTGTAGGTGCTCGCAAGTGCAGTTCCAATCTCAACTGAAGACTCGTTCCTCATCCTAAATGTTAGGGTATGTACGTGCAGGGTGTCAAAATTATTTCAAATATCTAAGTATTACTACTGCTGTCTTTTTCGCGAAGCTCTAAAGTGATGAGACTTGGAGTGTTCTGAGTCGATTGATGGCAGCGGCAAGTTCGAGCTGACGGAATGTGACGAGTTCTCCTGTGAGACGGTCATCCAAGCAGTCCAGCCCATGGGTCTGAATATCTGCCACGACAGTCGCTAGAACCTCGATGAGCGATCGCCGCCCATCAAAATAATGTCGCTGAGCATACACGATTGCCGCCGCGATCGCCCTCACCTGGCCGGATTCCACCAACTGCTCTACCGCTGCTAGGTCAATCGCTTCGGTGCCAAAGCGAATCTCGTCCGTCGCTCTGACCTTGAGGCTGACATCGCGTTTGCCCTTACGAGGATCAATACTCTCGGGCTGCACAATGCGCGGCGTCAGGTGACCAAATTCCTGGCCACCTTCCGTCTGTCGATCGGTGCGATACGTTGCCGCCACTGCACGCGCTTTGGCAGTGACATCGGTCGGCTGATAGTCATCGAGGGCAATCACCGTGTCGGCGACATCAAAGTAGTCACCGCTGCCACCCATGACAAGGATGGTCGAAATGCCATAGTCGTCATAGAGCTGCCGGACCTTGTCCACGAATGGCGTAATGGGTTCACGATCTTTAGCAATCAGTGCCTGCATTCGACGATCGCGAATCATGAAGTTGGTGGCTGAGGTATCTTCGTCAATCAGCAGCGCTGTAGCTCCCGCTTCAACTGCTTCAATAATGCTGGTTGCCTGCGATGTACTGCCACTGGCATCCGCAGTCGAAAATCGCTCGGTAGACTTCCCCTGGGGTAGATGATTGATGAAGGGCGAAATGTTGACACCCGCTACGCTGCGGCCATCCTCAGCACGGACCTTAACCGCTGCTACATCGGTGACAACAGACTCACGCCCATCGCCGGGAATGTGGGTATAGATGCCGGTTTCAATTGCCCGTAGAAGGGTCGATTTACCGTGGTAGCCGCCCCCGATAATCAGCGTCACGCCCTGGGGTATCCCCATGCCTGTAATCGTCTCACCGCTCGGCAAAGCAAAACTAACCCGGAGGGACTCTGGGGATTGAAACGGGACGGCCCCCGTTTTGAGCGGACGCTCATCAACGCCACTCTGACGGGGCAGAATGGCTCCATCGGCCACAAACGCCACAAGATTGTAATCGCGCAGCTGTTTCCTTAACCAATCAGCATTTTCAGCTGTTTGGCAATGAGCTAGTACTGCCTCCGCGTTTAGATGGCGATGCAGCAGAACATCTTCTACCAATGCAGGGATGTCTTCACAGAGTAAGTCTGCTGCCTGATAACCGGCAATGCGACGCCCAAAGGCAGGCAATCCCACAACAAACCGGATTTCCACTGCTTTGTCTGATACAAAGGCAGCGGTGCGGTTCAAGATAGCCTGCGACGGGGTCGCGATCGCAATCAAACCACTCTTCCCCGATCCGCGATTTGCCGATAGTGTGCGCGTCTGACGGTAAAACTGGCGCGTCAGAAAATCCTCCAGGGCTACCTGACGGCTAGGCATTGCGTACAGTGCCTGAGGAAACTGAGCCACCGTTTGGGGAACCACAACCCGTACCTGACTAGGAGCCGCAAACGGATCGCCTTGGACATAGTCAATATGTAAGGTGAAGTCTGGAAAAGCATAGCGCCCCCGCAGCGACTTGTAAGCCTTATACCCTTGACCATCCAGAGCTTCGACGCGATCACGTAACGGATCAATTGGCATCTTTTCAAAATCCACTCAGTAACAGCAGACGCACCGTCAGAATCTGTGGCGTCAATCTACTTCGCACAGTGATGACAGGTTCTACGGCATCAATACCACCCTGCTCATGCCAGTGATTATCGATCAAAGTGGTTGTCTGGCGGCATTCATTAGGAAATTTATGGCAGCGAAAACACTTGGAAGAAACTCGGAAATGCTTGCTGAGGCTATGTTCTCAGCAGCCAGATGATTTGCATCACACCGAGTCCCGATTCCTGTCACGCACATGTCCGACAAAGATCATTCGAGAAAATTGGCGTCGTCACTGGAAAATCCCCCAATTTCATTGAATATACTACTGACCGCCAAAAGGTGTTGAACTTATGCCCCACGCGCTGACTTTCCAGGCTGCTTCTCCTTCTCGCTTTTCCTGGTTCTTACTAATCCGTTTGGTCAAGCGTCCACTTGTGTTCCTAGCCCTCAATGCTGGGCTGTTGTTAGGATCCCTTCCCTTTCTTGCTGTCCCTGCCTTCGCCTCTACCCCCGGAACACCCACTGCTTCTAGCCTTGAAGAGGGCACCCACGTATTTGGTGAGTCACCTGAGGCGGGGCAAATAGGGACTACCTACATGGTTATCAGCGTTCAATCGCATCAGGTTGTTGGCGCATTCTACCAACCGTCTTCCTCGTTCGATTGCTTCCACGGCCAAGTTGACGGGAGCGAATTGGCGCTTACTGTTGTTGATAGCTACAGCCAAACCGCGCATCCCTACACGCTTGCTTTGGACTCAACTAGTCAAGTGGCTTCTCCTGCAGGGGCCGCAAGTGTTTCTGTTCCCACAGGATTTTATGCTATCGAGTCCGGTGCACTGGATCACGACATCCTGGCAACGTGTCAAGCGCGTAACTAGCGCGACGAAGATTTTACAGGTTTCTTAAGTGCGTGCAAGGCGATCGCAGTATTTGCGATCGCCTTTTTTTGTCTCCAGTTTCCTATTGGGACAGGGTTTGAGCGCAAGCATGAGGGTTTTCTGGTGAGTATTGGCCGCACCTGCCCTTACTAGTCCCCTTAACCCCCTTCCACCCCATTAACTCTCATACGCAACATGCGCTAACAAAAATCTAACGGCAACCTTAAATTCCTGACCAAAATA
>JBCBJE010000772.1:0-3068 GCA_038523735.1 Cyanobacteria bacterium J06626_18
CAAACTGCTTTTCGCATCGTCCCACCTTACCATTTCATCTCTGTAGAGGACTCATTGTTCTGGACTATTGGTACTAGTTCTTAGCCCGTTAGTCCTAGTACCGATCGATGAGCTAGTTGATATGTGGCCTAATCGTTATCTTCTGTTTAAGACTAGGGCTTAGTAGAATTAGGACTTTTGGCCCTATGAGAACGTAGAAATAGTCTGTAAGCTTTAAAGTCGTATGCTTACCTCTCAGAGGCTAGTGTACTTGTTTCTTCGGTTCCTCAGCAATTAGTGGGGGCTCAAAGTGTTGAGGAGCCGAAGGAGTAACCTCATGGAACGCGCATAAGTTAAGCGTCTAGGTTTCTGAATAAATTAAGCGCTCCAAAGATAAACGTTCCAAAGACCTGATTACCATTGACGTTATTGCAGCTTGAATTGTTATGCCTGATGAGAGTACCAACTCTGATCTGTTTCCCCTCTCGGAAACTGAAGTAGCTCAGGAAACCCTTGTTAGTGATGCTGACACCTCTGATTACAGACGCAAGAAATCCTATTGGCCAGCGGTTGCCCTGGCCATTGTGGCGATCGCAGCCTTTGGGGGCTGGCGCATATACCAGAGGAGGATGGCGACCCCTAGCAGCGACGTGCAAATCAGTGTGTCTGAGGATCTGCCGGTTCGAGTAGTGCGCGTCCAAACAGGCCTCGTAGAAGAGTGGGTATTTGATGAAGGCATCTCTGTGCCAGTACAGTTGGAGCCACTGACCTTCGAAGCGAGTGGTACGGTAACCTATATAGCGAAAGTGAATGGAGAATCCCTGAAGGCAGGTGATCCGGTCTCCCAGGGACAACTGCTTGCTACTATTGACGACCGCAAGCAAACCTCCAGTATCATTTCAGCAGATGCTGATGTTCAGGTAGCTGTGAGCCAGTGGAACCAGGCAGAAGCGTCGCTGCGGGAAACCCAGGCAAGCTTGGCGGAAGCGGAATCTGATCTTGCTTTAGCGGAATCGGAATTACAGCGGAATCAGGAGCTATTTGAGCAGGGAGCCCTTTCTGCTAGCGATCGCGATGTGGCCCAAAATGAAGTAGATCGCGCCCGTGCTCGCCTCGAAACTGCGCAGCAAAGCGTCGTTTCCGCCGAAGAAGGGGTTATCTCAGCCGAAGCTTCTGTAGAAGCGGCTCAGGCTAATCGAAACAATACAGCAGTTGATCTAGAAGATACCCAGCTAATCGCCTCTTCAGACGGCGTTGTCGCTTACATCAATATCCAAGAACAGGACTACTGGGATACGCAGTACCTCAATACCAGCAGCGCTCAGAGTCTGATTGATACGGCACCAATTGTGGTGGTCAATCCCGAGTCCTTTGAAGTGCGATTAGAGGTTCAGTCAAGTAAGGTAGAGGCTATCCGTCCAGGACAAAGGGTTTATGCTGTTCCCGAAGAGCAGGTGAGTCAAGCCCAAGCTATCGGTGCATCTCAACAGGATCTACTCGATATCGCAAGGCAACAGGGCAGCGCTGGAACCGTTTTTGCAGTGAGTCCATCCCAGACGCCAGAGGGGCGGGGCACCGAAGTCACGATCCGCAATCTGCAGCCAGTGCGAAATCTAACGGTGAATGGTCGAGTTTACGTGTGGATTGAGGTTGCTGCTCGCCCCGATTCCGTTGTGGTGCCGTTAGGAGCGGTGACCTCTAGAAGCCAAGAAACCTACGTCTTTGTGGTCAATGAAGAAAATAATACGGTTCAGCGCCGCCCCATCAGCCAGGGCATTCGAGGCTTTTCAGAAGTAGGCGTGCTTTCTGGCGTAAGACCAGGTGAACTGGTGGTGGTAGAAGGTCAGAACCGACTTGCCGATGGAACGCCAGTAGACGTGATTAACTCCGATGGCGCAAGGTAAGAATTGCTGAAACCCCATGACAAAGCATCATTCATCTGATACTCGTCTAAACGCTCCCGACGCTGAAGCTAGGGACACTCGAATTCCTCCCTGGATGGACTTCTTCTTTGTCCGCCAGATTTTTGCCACTCTCCTATGCACCCTGCTGCTGTTGGGAGGAATCTTAGGCTATTTTTCCATGGTGAAAGAAGGTGAACCCGACATCAACATTGCCCGAGCCAGAATCACCACGCTGTGGGGCGGCACCGATGTAGAGACGATGGAGAGTCAGGTCACTAATGAACTGGAAGAGGGCATTAGAAGTCTACAGGGGTTGGACGATCTGACCAGTGCGACCTTTAATTCCTCCTCCATTATCGACGTCTCGTTTCGAGCAGAGGCCCCGATTGCCGAGTCGATTCAGGCACTACGGGGCGAGGTAGATGACGCCGAATCAGAATTGCCTGATGCCTCCACTGGGCGAGAGGTACCTGACTTTCAGCAGCTGTCGGCACAGGATGCTCCGGTGTTGAGCTTGGCTTTGGTAGGGGAGAACCTGGATGAGACGTTGCTCAGGCGAGCGGCAGAGTCCCTGCAGCAACGGCTAGAAGCCGTCAATAATGTACGAGAGGTAAACCTTGCTGGTCAGCGCGATGAGGTGGTGCATGTGCAACTGCTGCCCAGCCGCTTAACGACCTTGGGAATTTCGGCCACTCAGGTGGAGAACGCCATCCAAACTGGAAATACCGATTTTTCTTGGGACCTGGTGCGTGATGACGACATCGGGGCTCAAGTGCGCCTGTATGGCCGCTTTCGCACCCTGGGTGATCTGAAAAGCGTTCCAGTAGCTCGCCTAGACAATCGTGTGGTGCGGCTGGAGGAAGTGGCAGAGGTGTTCCAGGGGCCAGAGCGAGAGACGTCGCGGGCATTTCTGAGTTGGGAAGGGCAACCGTTTATGCCCACAGTCACCCTAGATGTGGTTAAGGTGGCGGGCAGCGATACGATTCAAGTCGTTGACGACACGCTGGCAGCGATGGAAATAGCGCGCCAAGACCCAGAAGTGTGGCCCTACGGATTGGATTACCGCGTCCTCAATGACGACTCAGAGTCAATCGAAGATGAGCTTGGTGATCTTATCAGCAATGTGCTGCAGGCTTCCCTATGTGTCTTTGCTATCTTATTCATTGCCCTCACTTGGCGAGAAGC
>JBCBJE010000773.1:0-3057 GCA_038523735.1 Cyanobacteria bacterium J06626_18
CCTCCTTATTTTCTCAAACCCTTGCCACATATAGCTTGGAAGTAGGTTGTCACCCTTTAAGGTCGATCGCACCCACTCCCGCAGTTCCCGATCAGCCTGCATCTCACTCATCCGCGCCGTGGCCAAAAACTCATAGAGCTTCGTCTTTGGCACAATTGTAAAAGTGGGACTCTTTTCAACCTCTTCGTAAACGGACCCTTGTAACTGATAAATTCGCCAAGTCTCACCGTTGTAGCGCCAAAATTCCGGAACGCCCATGGCTGCATACAGCTGGAGCTTGTCAATATCAGTATGGGTAATGTCTACTTCGACAACCAGATCGGGCGGTGGGTCTTTCGTCAAATCAACGATCCGTCCAGCGACCAAGGGTTGATTTTGAATGTAGTAGGCAGCATCGGGTTCGCCCGAACGATCAGGTAAGCGATCGCAACACCACCCGCTGCTCACCAATGGGCTGCGGGACAGGCTGTTTCACTAAAGGCGCTGCACTAATAACCATAACGGGGCGTGACTATAGAACTAACATCATTGCTTTGTTTCAGGGGACCCCTGAGAGAGCAATTACCACCAATGGGAATTGTTGAGTCTCGTGTCTCGGCAGCAACCTACGGCGTATGTTTGTTGCTAGAAATCACCTTAGCTTTGAGCCGGCTCATTGAGCTGCTGCTGAAGTTTTTGCACCTCTTCAACGGAGAGCCCCGTTCCACGGGCGATAGCTTCAACCGAGAAACCATCTCGAAGAAAGTTGAGCGCAATCTTTTCGGTGTTTTCTCTTTGAATCGACTGGTAAATTACAGACTCTTTCATACTGTCTCTCCGCACCAAGGTTTGAATCACGTGTTCCTCTAATCTTAGTCCAGCCAGGATGGCGGACGCGCCCATCAGGTTCGCCTGTATTGCAGGGTCTTCAATGCGATCGACAGCCTCAGTCACCTGACGCAAAATCCCTTCTAGGCTCTCGCTTTGTCCCAAAGTTGCAAAGGGCAACAGACCCGGATATTTCAGAAAATCAGAGGCGGGCTGCTCCCACAAGCGAATCACATCAAACTCGTGACGGGTGCGCTCCAGCGTGTAACTCGTTTGCTTAACCCGTTCAGAAGCAGTGGGTTTGAGGTAAATCACGACCTGCCGCATGGGCTTATCGGGATAACGGCGCTATCCCCGAACGCGATAGTCCAACATCCGAAAAGGGATTTCCTGTCTCGGGACTGTTTGGAACTCAAGGTACAGGATAGAGGCTTTTGACTGCAGCAGAATCATCGCATCCGCTCGAATGGGGTCGAGCGCAAGTTCAGAGGGCTGAATCTCCGTCAGCGTAACGGATTCCTTCAGTAGCCAACTGGCGAAGTCGGCAGAAAAGTGTTCGGCGAGAAAGCGGCACGTGTCATCGTACATGGAAGTAGATAGGAATTTTGGGTTACTTTGGCCTCAGCCCAATCTAGCGATCGCAGCACCATTAGAACTTCTGTACTATAGAGCCATACCGTAAAAAGCCGACATTTGTCCGGCAAGTCCCCGAGTTTACTGAGTACTCCGTTAAATTCTGAAAGCAGACTTGAAAGTAAGCGATGATTTCAATGCGCAGGGGCACGGCTAGCTGCGACTCGCCTAAGCCTTCAAACCCTTTCTACACAGTGGTCTCAGCGACATTTGAGGAATTCCCACAGGGCTAGCTCGATCCAGAACTCTGTTACATTTCTTGAAAAAGGCCGGAATCTATATAAATTAAAGCTTTCAACGATCCACATTTGAGAAGTTGCCCTTAGAATGGGGCAGTGAAATTCCGAGATGTCAGGGGTTTCAGCGATTTAGGCAAAAATGCCCCCTTTAGGGTCTTGACTTTTAAAGGGTATCGCGCCCGCTGACCTTTATTTCCCCCAAAAGGAGACTCACAGCAATGAATAAAGGTGAACTGGTTGATAAGGTTGCCGAGAAGTCGGGTGTAACCAAAAAGCAGGCAGACTCTGTGCTGACTGCTGCCATCGAGGCCATTATGGAAACCGTTTCCGGTGGCGAGAAAGTAACTCTAGTTGGATTCGGTTCTTTTGAGCCGCGCGAGCGGAAAGAGCGGGAGGGCCGTAACCCCAAAACGGGTGAAACCATGGTCATTCCGGCAACAACCGTGCCTGCCTTTTCCGCAGGTAAGCAGTTTAAGGAGATGGTTAGCAAGTAACGGAGCCTTTTGCCAAACGTACTGTCTCATACTCGACCTGTTCATGGGGGGAACCTTGACTGGGCGGCTCAGATAGCCCAGTGTTCCCCCTTTGCTTTGCTGGATTTTTCCGCCAGTATTAGTCCTCTGGGGCCACCAGACTCGGTGACGGCTGCCATTACCCAGAACTTGGCGGCGATCGCCCGCTACCCCACTCCCGGTTATCTGCGACTCCGTCAGGCTCTAGCCACACATCATGCGCTGGATCCGACCTACATCTTGCCAGGAAACGGTGCCGCTGAATTGCTGACCTGGGTTGGACGTGATTTAGCCCAGCTTGAAGCAACGTATTTATTCACGCCAGCCTTTGGTGACTACCGGCGATCGCTCACTGCTTTCAACGCCTCGATCATTCCCTGTCCCATTTCGCTAGACACTGCGTGCTCGGATGCCGTAGATTGGGCCGCTATTCTCAACCAAAATCTAGGCCCCGACCCGACGAGTCGTCGCGGTCTTCTCCTCAACACACCGCACAATCCCACGGGCCTGCTGATTTGCCCCACCACACTACGAACCTGGCTGCAGCAGTTTGCCCTCGTAGTGATTGACGAAGCCTTTATGGATTTTCTGCCCCCTACTGAGCAGACCAGCATTATTGATTGGGTCCACACGTTTCCCAACCTAGTGGTCTTGCGGTCCCTGACCAAGTTTTACAGTCTGCCGGGGCTGCGACTGGGTTACGCCGTGGCCCATCCCAGTCGCCTGCAGCGCTGGCAGCAGTGGCGTGACCCGTGGCCGGTAAATGCTCTGGCTGAGGTGGCCGCGATCGCGGCCCTGCAGGATAACACCTACCAACAAGCCACCTGGCAATGGCTTTCCCCTTGCCGCAACCACCTGGTACAGCA